>NZ_JARBDB010000059.1:0-169300 GCF_036577605.1 Paenibacillus sp. GYB004 | reverse complement strand
AGTGGAGATAAGCTTATTGATGGAATCAGGTCCTTCGTGCTCGGCATAAATGCTGGCATAGCGTCCCCAGTCGTCGGCGAAAGCAAACAAGATATTCAAATCGAAATCACCTTTCCTTAGAAAGATTTTTACGTCTCCTCGGCAAAATAATCATTCAAAATCCTTACCTATACCACTCGCCCACTAGTTCAAGCATATTAGAAATACATTCGACAATTATTTCCAAAATCCTTGTCTTCTTCATTCATATAACATCCTGCCGCCACGCCCAAAAAGCCCCGTCCGCCTATATAAACGGATCGGGGCTTTATGCCTTTATTGTTGTCTCTACTCCATATCCACCGGAGAGGTGACCGGCTCCGGAGATAAATCGCGCAGCGACCCGGACACCGCTTCGCAGCGCAGATCGTTGCCGTAGCGCGTTACGTTCGTAACGGTGTTGTGGATGTTCATGCCGTAGCGCGGCTTCGCCTTGCCGGGCTCAGTCCGGATCTGGTTGCCGATCACCCGGAAGTCGGAGGACGCACCCGACAAATAAATTCCGTCGTACCGGTTGTCCCCGATCTGGCTGACATTGATCATCTTGTTGTCCCGGATCGTCAGCAGCGACGCGGCACCTCCGACATTGAATCCATAGAAGCCGATATCCCGCATCACGTTGCCGGTCAACTCCGTTCTCGTGCAATCTGCCACGATCAATCCGTTCTTGGCGCCCGTCTCCATAATATTGTCCGAAACGATGCTGGAATCGCAAGATTTCAGCTGAATGACATGCCCGCCCACCTGTCTGAAGACGTTACCGGTAATGACGACGTTATGGATCGGAGCCGCTTGCTGTCCCTCCACATAAATGCCGGTGCCGCTTGCTCCCTCAATAATATTGCTCTCGACAACAAGATTGCTCGCCGGCTGGGTCGGCCATACGACGCCATGCTCATCCTTCGTGGAAGCCGAACCCGGCGCCGGCATCGTAATGAATATGCCGCCCGCCGCCTGCCGGATATAATTGCCGCTGACAATCGAGTTTCTCCATTTGAACGGCCGGATCGCCCAGTAGCTGCTGCCCTCGAACGTGTTGTTCGTTACCGTGATGTTGTCGTAAAATTTATCCGCCCCCGCGCTGTGAGCGCCGATGCCGCAAGGCCACGGAGCCGTGCCCGGCGTGCCGCTGCCGCCGAAATAACAATGGGTCACCGTTACTAGACGAGTAGCGGTATGATCCTTCGCAAAACCGCCGAAGCCTGCCTGCGTTGCCGGTTCCAGCTGGATCGCCTCTACGTAGTACCGGTCCTTGTCGCCTACGAATCCTAGGAAAGCGCACTCGTCGATCCGCACGTTCTCGACGCCGGTCAGCTCGACTGCATGGCCAAGCGGGACATCCTTAAGGGTAACCTTCCGGATCGTGATGCCGCTGGAGTGGGCCAAGGCGATACCCACGCTCGGATTAAGGAACCCGGCCGCATTGCAGTCGAGGACTCCGCCCTCAATCGTAATATTGCCGTTTCCCTCATACCCGTAAAAAATATCGCTCGTCTTGTAGTTCATCAGCAGAGCGCCCCGGTGCGAGCGAAGAAGAACAGCCGTATCGTCCAACAGCAGACGGGTATTGCGGTACAGATTCAAGCTCCGGGTCAGCTTGTATCGCCCGGCCGGGACACGGATGACAGCGCTTCCCAAACGGAGCGCCTCCTCCAGCGCCGCCTGTATCGCATCCGTATCATCGTTGACTCCGTCGCCCTTCGCCCCGAACCAGCGGACGTCGATGGGCGAAGCCGCTTCCGTCCTTCGGATATACCGGTCTCCCGAAGCCGTCACGACGATCGTCCCGTCATTGTCGGCCGAAGTGGTATCCGATGCGTCGTATACGAACACTCCTTCACGGCCGAGGTCGGTTACATAATAAACGTTGGACATCAGCGGACGTTTGCCGGCGCGAAGCTCGCCGATCGTAGCGGACAGGCACAACTTCAATTTCATCAGCTCATTCGGAGTCAGCCTCGCATACTCGCCGTCCGGACCGCCTGCGATAACCCCGCCGTATACCGAATCCGTTACGCCGGGGCCCGCCCCCGCCGCCTTGGCGAAGCTCCCCATAGCGGCGGCCATGCCCGCTGCGCCCATCGTAGACAACAGCGCTCTCCTGCTGATCGCGCGTCCCTTGCCCGGAGTCAAACTGCCGGATCGTTCCCCGTGTATCTTATTCACGTTACCCATTCCTCCCTTGTCGGTTGAGCAGACGGCAATGGGAGCCCCTGGGCTTCTCATGCTGGGGTGCTGCTTCGCGTCGTACCCGGGGGCTTGTCCGTTCGCCGCTTCCGTGCCTTGTTTGACGTTTATGGCTTATTTAGCCTTCTGCTTCTCTTCCTCCATCGCCTTAACCGCTTTCTCGTTGGCTTCGCGGAGCGCCGTATTGATATCCGTACCGCCCAGCACCGCCTTCATCGCATCGTTGACGTATGTATAGTTTTTGGCGTCATATTTCGTGCCCATCGGCGGCACGGCAGGTTTTACTTTGAATATGCCTGCGAGGTTTTTGTTTTTGAAAATATCCATGCTGCTGGCAAATTGCTTGCGAAGCTCCTCGTCCTTAAAGGCGGTCATCCGGCTGCCCTTGTTCATTTCCTTCTGCGCTTCGTCGGTAATCATCGCCTGAATGACCTGATACGCCGCCGCCTTGTTTTTGCTGGCCGGGGTGATGGTCAACAGATGGAAGTCGACTTCGCGGCCGACGCCTTTGCGGTCGTCAAAGGACGGGAACGAGACCAGATCCCAATTGAAGTCCTTGCCCGAGTCTTTGAGCGGCTTTACACGCGAGGCGAGCGCCGCGAGCCAGTACCCTTGCATGGCTACCTTCTGGTCCTTCAGGAAAAAGTCGATATTGTCTTTGGCATAATTCGTTTTCGGGTCGAACTGGCCCGGAATGTCATAGATTTGGCGAATGACGGAGAACACTTTCTTGTATTCTTCCGAGTCCAGAATCGGCTTCTCCATCTTCGCATCGACCGTCGCCAGCGAGTAGGCGCGGGTAAGCGCGGTTGCCGACGTGAAGTCGAGACCGATAATTTGCGTATCGCCGTCCTTGCGCGTCATTTTCTTAGCCAGCTCGATCGTCTCGCTCCAGGTCATCCCGTCCTTCGGATACGGCACGCCGAACTTGTCGAACAGGTCTTTGTTGTACGCAAGAATTCCGTAGTTCATCGCGAACGGCATTCCGAACAGCTCGCCCTTGCCGCCGAACGACTTCAGAACGTTGATCGTCTCCGGCTCGAACTTGGTCAGATCGGTTTTTTCCTTATTGACGAACTCGTTCAAATCGCTGGCTAGTCCCCGGTCGATCATGTCGTGCATGTAATAGTTGCTTGTCGCCACCAGGTCGGGGGTATCGCCGGCCGTAATGAGCTGATCCAGCGACCGTCCTGTAAGCAGCTCAACGGTGATATGCGGATATTTGGCGCGAACTGGCTTCAATACGAACTCTTCCAGGTTGTCCGGGGTAATGCCGGCTCCGTTGTTCACGATCGTTAGTTTGACAGGCTGCGGCGGCTCCTCCGGTTTTTTCGGATCTTCTCCGGCCGGGTTCGCCGAACCTCCGCCATTTTGCCCGCAAGCGGTTAGAACAAGAAGCAATGCGGCCATCCCCAAATATAAAGATTTCTTATAATTCATGTGTTGGTTTCCCCTCTCGCCTTCATGCTTACTCGTTTTGCCGGCTTTGCCAGCTTTGCACGCATTCCAGAAACCGTGCCGGCTCGTCCGTCGCGTACCAGCGGATTCCCAAGTTCAGCAGCAGATCCATCGATTTGCCGTCGAAGGTAAATGGCAGCGCTTCCAAGTCCACTCCTGCCGCCAACGTTTCGGACAATGCCTCCCGCAAAAATGGTTTCTCCAGCTGGAACGGCCATCCTTCGTCTCCGCCGGCTTTGATATGGAACTGGATCTGATCCAACCCTTCGAATCCGGAATCGCGCGCCTGACGGTACGTCTCCATAATCCGCTCGGGGCTGCCGCCGATCCACAGCATCGTCCGCACGCCGGATGCGATGCGCTTCATACTTTTGCAATTTTCCTGAATATTATGAGTGAAAATCACCTGTTTATTAATACCGTATTCGTCGATCAGTTTACCGAGTTGCTCCAAATCGACCTGCTTGAGATCCAGATAAACGAGGCGTTCCGGTCTCCCCTTCATCTCCTCGAACATCTCGCGGAGAGCGGGAATGGTCTCTCCGCGGAATTTCTCGTCGAACTTGACGCCGGCATCCCAAGCGCTAATTTCATCGAAGGTAAACTCGGAGATCGGGAGATGACTCACGTCCGCAGGCGCCGTCGTCGTCCGGGCCGGAGTCGCGTCATGCAGGCAGACGATGACCCCATCCTTGGTCGTCCGGATATCCGCTTCCGGAATCCCTCCCAGCGACCACGCATAACGGTTCGCCCCCATCGTATTGTCGGGCGCTTCGTAAGCTCCGCCGCCCCGGTGCGCTTGCCAGTATACTTGATTCGTCTCCGTCATCGTCCGATCACTCCGTTTTCTTCGTTTCATTGGCAATCCGTGCGGATTTGCCTTATACTGGTTATGGTTATGTTTGTTTTTCTTTGTGCGGTGCTGTTGAATTTCACGGTCTGGTCACCAGTGGAATTGCAGCACTGTTTTTTTCCAATCGCGATGGGCCGCCGCCTCTTCCATCGCTTCGATATAGTCTTCCACCTTGCGGACCGGCTTCGTCCGCTCCGGCAGCAATCTTCGCAGCGTCTCCTGGCACGTCGGACGTCTCATCAGCTCCATAACCGCCTGGAAGTCCCGGCTCATGCTGCGGCTGCTCCCGATGACCGTTATGCCCTTCTCCAAAATGTCCCTCGTGTTGATCGGCACCCGTTCCTCTGTCACGCCCATGAGGATCAATACGCCTCCCGGCTTCAGCAGGTCGATCGCCTGGTTCACCGCGCTTTCGCTGAAACGTCCGCCCGTACATTCGACCGCCACGTCAACCGGCTCGGCTGCGCCGAAATCGAATTGCTGAACGAGCTCTCTTCTTGCAAACTGGAACTGCTCCAGTTTTTCTTCGATCGCGCCAAACGCGAGCAGCCGATCCTGGCCGAGTCCGGCCGCATGATGCAGCATCGCCGCCGTCAAATACCCTACCGGCCCGTCGCCGAATACTGCCGCGCTCATATTCCCCCAGCGTTCCTTGACGCGGGTGATCGCTTGATACGACACGGAACATAACTCCGTGAGCACCGCGATCTCATCCGGTACTTCTTCCGGCACCGGAATGGCGCAGCCGGCCGGAACGACGATTCGCCGCTGGGCGATTCCGTCTATGCCGCTTCCGAGAAAACGTCCCCGGTAGCAATAATTGTCTCCCGCAGCTCCCCGGCATGCCGGGCAGCAATCCTCACGCTTCGTTCCGTCCAGCATATAACCCGGCATATTCGGAACGATAACTACGTTCTGCCCTTCCTTACATCCTGCATCCCTGCTGACTACCACTTTGCCGATTCCTTCGTGAAGGAGCGACATCGGCAGCTTCCGAGCGAGCGCTTCCGGCCTTCTTTGCCCGGTGTAATAGCGCAAATCCGCATGACAGATACTCGCAAGCGTAGGTTCGACGACGACATAACCGTCAGGAACGGTGTGCTCTAGAACGACTTCACGGATCAGTTTCGGTTGAAGCAGACGATAAGCTCGGGATGGAACGATGGTTGTTGTTGTCTGCTCTTTCATGCACAGCCCCCTCTTCCAGTATTGAGCGATATGAACGTTTACTCCTAATTGCCAAAATCGTTCGAGCGTTTCTCCGCCCGCCAAGAGAGGGGCCGGGAGAAGCGGGTCGCGGACCGCGCCGTTATACCGTGATGACGTCTACGCCGGACTCCCGGAATGGCTTCAACTGCAGCTCGGAAGCTTCGGCTCCCGTCACGAACGTGTGGATGGCATGGAGCGGCGCTACGTTATGCAGCGATACTTTGCCGATCTTCGTATCGTCCGCTACGACGATAATCGCCTGCGCCGCCCGGATCATTCCTTGCTTGGCCGGAATCAGCTGCGCCTCCGGATGGGTCAGCCCGAACTTCGGATGGATCGCCGGCGTCCCGATAAACGCTTTCTGGACGTGCAGCGAGCCGAGGACGTGATCGGTGAACATGCCGTTCAGCATATAGCTGGAGCGGTACAGCTGCCCCCCGGTCACGATGACCGTTACGCCGGAAGCGTCACGCAGCTCGGCGGCCACGTTCATATCGTTGGTCACGACCGTCAGATTGGACCGGTTGATCAAGTTTTGGGCGATATGAAGCGTTGTCGTCCCCGAATCCAAAATGATATGATCCCCGTCCTCGACCAGCTCAGCCGCTTTCTTGCCAATCCGCTTCTTCTGCTCGAGCTGATCGCCCGCCCGCTCCGAAAACGAAGGCTCGATATTGGCTCCCCGGTCTACGACTACCCCGCCGTGCGTTCGGCGCAGCAACCCTTCCTGCTCAATCTCCGCCAGATCGCGGCGAATCGTCGCCTCGTGCACCTGGAATTCCTTAGCCAGCTCGGCAACGGTTCCTACCCGCTTCTCCTTCACAAACTCTACGATGCGCAATTTCCTTTCTGCAGGCAACATGAGAACCCCCCTCTCTTTGTGCGCGAATTAGCTCGATATTCTACTATAATTGTTCATATTCACTCGTTTCCAGTATATATTTGCCATAGCGTGTAGTCAATACAATTACATAAACTTCATAACTGTTGCTAGGCATTGTTGATTCTTACAGAGAATAGGCCGTATGGCGCGGGGGGGAGCAGCCTCTGCACACAATCAAACACAAACGCGCAATTTTCACATTCATTTGCACAAATATATTAATGAAATTGCCTAACGCCGAGGGGCGGTGGGAGATCGCCGTTCGCCTGGAGTCTAGGCGTAGGAGGGAATGAGGAGTTGTTGAGGAGTTGAGGCAAACAAAGCCGGAGAGCCGGCGCGTAACCGGGCACCGCGTTCCGGAAGTCGCGCTTGCCGTGCTCAGGCATGGACGATCTCCGTACCAAGCCGATCGTGGGCAGACGGAATTGTACGACATTAGGGAGTATCTTGTCCATTTAAAGACCGACTAGCGGATGGGAAACTAAAAGTAATAGTCGGCAGGTACGCGGGACCATATGAGTTGGGTATATGGGAGGTATTGGGAGTAAGGGGAGTTGGGGTGCGGGGTGCTGGGTGCGGGGTGTGGGGGATTGGGCTGTAACCGGATAAGATAAGAGCTAGTAGAGAGGCTGTCGATTCAATGTGCAGAATGCACCAACGACACGCGCGGCAGTCTGAAACAGTAACGTTCCAAACTGACGCATTAACGGCCGCACCCTTCGTGGATATCCGAGACCAACTTGCGGGCGCAACAGCTCCTTCCAGTCACTCCGATCTCCCGGCTCAGTCGACCCGCCTTGTTACTCCATTCTGCGCAGCACAGCAGACTCGCTCTTCCGCTCCAATCTCTACTTATATCTACCGCCCCGCGCTCCATTCTGCACGCACCGCAAACCCGTCCAGTACTCCAATCCGCACGGTTACCGCAGTCTCGCTTTGCCGCTCCAATCCACACGGTTCAGTAACCCACCATGGCGCTCTTATCCGTCCGGCCTGGTCACCCCACCTTGCCACTCCACTCTGCACGACAACGCCGAACCGCATCGACACTCCAACCTCCCGGTCCAGCCTCCCCGCCTAAACGCCCCCGCCTGTCCGTTAGCGCGAAACGCCCCGCTACTCGTCCCGCCCGATTCTAAACGTCCAGGAGACGGGCGGCACGGCCGCGGTTCCGTTATTGTCGGCCGCTTCGACGACGACCCGGTGTTCGCCCTCGGCCAAGTCCGCGTCCGGCACGAACCGGACACGCCCCGACAGCGGATCGTACCGGTGCTCCACAACCATGCCGTCCAGCCACATCCGGATCGTCGACAGATGAACGCCACTTCCTTCGTCCGCGACTGCCGCGCAGATTGCCGGCCTGCGTTCCAGACACGTCTCCTCCGGAGCGGGAGACAGCGGTTCGATAAGCGGGCCTTCCACGTCTTCGTTCAAGTCCATATACTCCGCTCTAAAATGATCCAGGTAAATCGTGCCCGCCGTCTTCCGCGCGGCTTCCGCCTGGACGAAGGACAACGAGCGTACCCTCACGGGAAATACGACCGTCCCGGGAACGCCGGCATGCACGTACTTCCACCCTTTCCAGTACACTCCTTCGTCTCCGGTCATGTTCAGGCGATATAGGTGCCCCTCGGCATCGGTCATGTTAAGCCGCAGCATATGCCCCTTCGCGTCCCCGCACACCCAGACGCCGAATCGCCAGGGAGCGCCGCCGATACGACGTCCATCTCCGCCAACGCCGCCATCCCAGCCACTGCCATCTTCACCGTCTTCACCGGTCAACCGGATGACCGCTTCCGATACGCCCTTGCAGTCCGTGAAATCATAGGTCAGCTTCCCGGAAAAGGTGCCGTACCGCACCGGCTGGGGGCGAGCTGCGCGAACGAGCGAAACCGAACCTTCAACGGCGTTCACCCCGTCCGCGGTTATACCGTCCAACTGCTCAAAATCAGCGATTATATCAGGCAGAAGCCCGACCCGGATCGCGGCCTCGACCTTGGCTTCCTTATAAGCAGCCGAGACGACTCCTTGCCCGAGCTGCCCTGCTGCGTGAAAGATCCCTTCCGCCGTCACGTAACCGGATCCGCCCTCCACCGTCCAGACGAGCTGCTCCGGAGAGAGCCAGATCCGCTCGCCCATCGCGTCGTATGCATACGCCCGTAACGGCCGGACGCCGCCCGGCTCTACCACAAGCGGGGACGGTTCCAACTGCAGCCGGGAGACCGTGCATAACACGGAAACTTCGGTCCTCTGCACGATGTCCCCGCACCTAACCGAGACCCAGCCGCTAGTGTCCGCGTATCCCGCTGTGAACGCCCCCGCCTCGTCCAGACGGCCGATCTCCCCGCCCAGCTTCCATAGCAGCTCCTCCTGCCGGATCGCAACCGCATTGCCGTAAGCGTCCCGGCCTTTGACGACGAACGGAATCGCGCCGCCCGCCAAAACGCGCACTTGCCGCCCCGGCAACAGCACGAGCTCCTTCAGTGTACCGGCCGGAGCCGTGCTCGCGATGGCGACCGCGTTGCCTACCGCTCTTTCGAATCCGTCGGACGGCCGGTTGCACAAAGCGGCGCGCTCCTCACCGGGCCTGCGCACATAACAAGTAGTCGAGCCGCCGCCGTCCACATTAATGGCCTGCTCCATGCCGAGCGATTGCATATAATAGCCGCTCTCCGCCAGCGTAATCCCGTCGGAATGTCCGGCCTGCCGCCCGTCCGCCGAGATCAGATACAGCTTCCCCCGCTTCACCGCAATCATCGTCCGGGGGTGGCGGTCGCTGTTATGACGGATCGCCGGGTCGAGCAGCCCGGAAGGCACTTCGCCGTCCCTCAGCAGAACGCAGCCCAGCGTCGAGCTTCCCGATACGACCTGGATCGCTCCGTCGATGTCCGAACCGAACGACACATCGAACCGCACCCTCATACCCGGAACAAGGTGTCTGCCCACCCATTCCGCCTTCACTCCGGCGGCCGATAGCACCAGTTGCCCTTCCCCGATCGCCGTATCGGACGCTGCCGCAACCTGTGCGACCGTACCAGATATCGTCCTGCCCGGCAAAATCGCAGCATTTCCTCCTTCGACGGCAATAACCGCCTCCACTTGATCGCCGGACGTTCGGGTCGACTTGCCGTACCGGAAATTATACAGTACCGCCTGCTCCCGGCCGGAAGAACCCCAAGCCCGGTTCAGCATGTCTACGCGCAGGGCCTCCCCGTCCTCACCGGTTACCGTCATCTCCATCGGGACCGCTTCATGAAGACTAACCGTGCCGTCCCCTTTGACAGCCAGGAGCACTTTCGTCGTCTGCGGCGACGTAACCGCCTCTCCGTTCGTCACCTGCAGCCCGGACGGAACGCCCGCATAGCTGAAAAAATCCCCGTTGTATCCGGCGACAATCCGCTTGCCCTCGGCTTCCAGCTGACACAGCATCTCCCCGACCGTTTCGAGACCGGTGACACCGCCCCCTGACGAATATGCCTCCAGACGCAGATAAGGATCGGACACGTCCACCTCCGTCATTTGCACGGACAGCTGCAGGTCCCGTCCTCTCAGCTCGCGGCTCGTATGATAAACGCCCGGCGCCACCCGGAAAGCTTCCTCCTGCTTGACGACCCATTCCCGTACATTCCGCGCTTGATTCATCCCATTCATCCCTCAATCGGCTTCAATGATTCTATATAATCAATTTAGTTTATAAATTTATTTGATTAATATATCATACGGGAGCCACCTCTGTTTGGCAAATCCTTTTTGGCTCTTGGAATGCCCGGAGAGGAGCTTGTCGGAGAAGCTTGCGGCTGGGAGGCGAGGGAGACTTTTCCCCCAGAGGGTTCGCCTGACACGGGAACGTCCTCATTTCCAAACGAAAGGACCTCAAATTCCGCTGCAAAGGGGAGATTAAGGTCCTTTATCTCAAAGAAAACCGGTTCTAAACGGGTTCCAAAAATCGCATATAGCCTTGTAGAACAGCCCTGCCCCTTGCTAATGATGCCGGCGGCCTGCTCACACACGCCTCCCGGGAGCGATGCAGCCGCCCTTCTCCGCCATCCTTCACTTTCCATCAGACCGGATGTCCAGGCATTCCAAGATCTCACTTGACACCGCGCCGACCTCCTGCGATCCGTCAACCGTCCGCAAGATTCCTGCCGCTTTGTAATAACATGCCAAACGGTCGGTAAGGTCTTTATTGATCCGCAGCCGCTCTATAACCGTCGATTGCTGATCGTCTTCGCGATGAATCAGCCGTTCCCCGCACAAGTCGCAGCGGTCGGCGTTTTGGGGAGGTTGATAGATTTGGTGATACGAAGCGCCGCACCCCGAGCACACCCTTCGCCCCGTCAGCCGTTCCAGCAAAAGCGTCTCGTCCACTGCAACATCAATCACGCGGTCGATGCGCATGGAACGGGAAGCCAAATATTGATCCAGCGCCTCGGCTTGAATAACGTTCCGGGGAAAACCGTCCAGCAGAAATCCTTTTTCGCAGTCGGCCCCGGCCAACCGTTTAACCGCTAATCCAATCGTCACCCCGTCCGGCACCAGCTCCCCCTTTTCCATATATTCGCGCACCTGCAGACCAAGCTCCGTCCGCTCCTGCACCGCTTTTCTAAACAATTCCCCTGTTGAAATATGCGGAATCCGCAAATCTTCCGCAATCCGTTTCGCCTGCGTCCCTTTTCCGGCGCCCGGCAGTCCAAGCAGTAAAATAATCATCCGGTATCCTCCCTCTCCGACCATGGAATCTTCACAAAAGCGTGCAACCTGAAGCTGGAACCTTCCCTTCATACGCTGGAAAACTTTCACCGTTCCCGGTGTGATAAATATCACATTCTCTCTCTACTATCGGCGGTACAATGAATTACATACTCTTCCATATACGGCAGCGGCCTTGTCGCGGACATTCCGCCGGGGCATACCTAAAATCTTACTACGGAGTGAACGGATATGAACACGATCGCCACCAGACGTGTGCCACTGAAGCAATTTATCCCTGTTGTAGCGGAAGAATGCCGGAAGCTCGACTTGTACTGCCTCTTATCGCTGGCCCGCGAAGACGATTACCGGCCTTTGCTTCTGAAAATTGTCCATACGCTTCATTCCAGCGGTTACCAATCGCTCGGCGACGTTCTCGACATGAACGAAATCCAACTGAACAAAATAAAAGGCATGGGCGACAAATCAAGGCAATCGCTGCTGGACTTATTGGAGCGCGCCTCCAGCCGGACCGATATTCTTCTCCGAAGCCCCTACGGTATCTCGGAGAAACATAAGGCGCAATCGAACTAACCGGATACGGTAGACGGGAGGCGGGCGGAGCTTGAACCTGCTTCCGTGTCCGTTTTCCGTGTTTTCCATGTTTCCCGTGCGCGCGTCCCCCCTGTCCCCCTGTTTCCTCCAACACCTCTCCTTCGGCAGCACGACACCATCCACAAAACTCCAATTCTGCAACTTCCGGAAGTTTACCTGCGTCTAAGAGTAAGCGATCTCAATAACAGGAGGGGTGCCATGAGCCGGAAGGCCAGAATCATCACTGGGTGTGCCGCTGTCGTTGTTCTCATCGGCGCTTTGCTGTATATGTTTCGGGTAACGGGCAGCGAAGTTGTCGTCTACTCTCTGGAGCAAATGAACCCGGAACAGTTGAACAACGAAATCATTTTCAAAGATAAACAAACGATACGCGCCTTCACCTACGCCGTCCGATTCGCCAACAAACAGCCGGGCGTAGGCAAGATGGCGCCTCCTGCTTACAAATTCGTTCTCGATCACGAGGAGTACTATTTATGGCTGCTCCCGAAGCAATCGTTCGGCGAAATTGCCAAGGTGAGAGAATCCGGAACCGTCTACAAATTAAGAAAAACATCGGCTGCCAGCCTGCAAAGGATTTTGCGGCCGGAGTGAATACGTCTGCCGCCCGCAGCTGCGCGTGCTGCCGAGAACATGCTTCCCCCTTCAGCGGGTTGGTATCGTCTGCGAGACAAGCTTGTCCATACGGCTTCCGCAGCTGCCACTCTCCACTCCTATTGCCGAAGTAGGGGGAGGGCGGAGCGCCGTTTGCTTATCCCCGGCGTTCCTTCTACTATTTACCGGACGCCTGCTGGGTTCCTGCCTCGCGATTCATAAAATTGGCTTATGACCAGCCTCGCTGCTGACGAACCCAAAAGGAAAGAGACCGCCGCCGGAAACGGTTCCTTCCCCTGCTTCCCCTTACATTCATATAAATGGGTGCGGATGCGGGTTCAGCTGTTCTTTCGTAAGCGGCCGCTCCGCGTACCCCAGCCGGACCGGCACGCGATAGACCCGCTCCAGCCCGGCTACCCGGCTTTGCTGATAGCCGAACGTCATCGGCAGCATCCCGGGGATGAGCACCTTGACGCAAAACAAGCCGCTGCGCCCCGTCTCCGGCGAAGTCTGGTCGATCACGATGACATCGAGCCCCAAGCGGCGAAACCGCCGGACCAGATCCAACAGATCGCCGGTCAGATCGGCGCGGAGGGCTGTCGCGCCATCGCCGAACTGTTCCCGAAACGTCCGCAGCGGACGATCCGGGGCGAGCAGAAAATGCAGACGCTCCTCCGCTTGGGGCAATCCGTACAGCAGGACATGGTGCATCATATGCGTGACTAGCGACGGGTCCCCCACCATCCGCTCCGCTTCCTCGCGAGCCTCTGCCAAAACGTCCTGCAGTTGAAACAGCATGCCCGCCAGCTCGTGTACGGCGCTTTTCGCAGCCCGCAGCGGGTCCGGGTGCGCTCCGGCCGCGCACAGAAGGTTCAGCTTCGCCTCCCCCGAAGTGATGGTTCTCGCCACCGCCCAAATCGCAGGAATGCCGTTCTCCATCGTCATGTTGTAGAGCGACACTTCGTAACCGGCTACCGCGCGCAGCCGGGCTACCATTAATTGCAGCTCCGCGTCACCGGAGCCGGGGTCCAGCCGGGGAAGCGGCAGCCTGGCATACCAGGTCAGCAGAAACGAATCGCGCTCCACCACCTCCAATACACCGTGCAGGATCGCTTCCTCCAGACTCCCCCCGATCGCGCAGCCGTTGGACCCTTCGTAGACGAATCCGCCCCCGTAGTTCAAGCTGTAGTAGGCGAGTGATTCCGGGACAAGAATCGGACGTTCCAGCAGAAAGGAATACCCCCATACCCAGTCCATCGGGGCGTCCGCTTCGTACGGCTCGAACGGAAAATCGGGCAGCGCGTACTGCTCCGCCGAAAACAAGCCGACCCGGACCGGATTCAGCGCCTGACCGGCCAGATGGTTGTAGCTGTCGCGCACGACCGTCCGTTTGCCGCGCGGTCCTTGGCCGCAGTTCCGCTCTAAAGCTTCCAGCACGGCGGTTAATTCGCTGGACGCGAAGGAATGGCTTCGCCCGGCGGATATCTCGCTCCCGAGTGCAAACGACGGAAGGCTCATTCGTACCGAGGCAAACACCGAGTCGGTGTCATACACTTTCTCATTAATCAGTCCGAGCCGCGAATCCACATAGGAAAGGAGCAGATCCCGCATATCCTCCAGCCTGCGGCTTCGATAGCTGTCCGCATGGGCTTTCGGTCTGGGCTGCAGTACAAGAGCGGCAGCCTCCTTCGAATCGGCGGGAAGTTGACCGCAGGCCGGACATAGCGGTTCCGGCAGGAAGCGGTGAAGCGAGCTCTCGAGCGTATTCAGGTTAACGATCGCCATATGCTCCTGCAAGCGGGAGCGCCGCCCCAGCAGCAAGTTTCGGATTTCCCCGACAAGGATATGGGCGGTCTGCCATAACCCGGCCAGCGGCGGCGGGCCCGCCGCCAGTATGCCGCCTCCGGAAGCAGCGTCTTCGATCAACGATACATAGTCCCGCCGTTCGGGCCGGCGTCCGATCAAAAGCCGCCGCTGATCGGCGCACCTGGAACAGCCCGCTGTTCCAGGGCGCACCAGCGGGCCTGCGAATCCTTCGTCATCCACCGTAAATCCGCGCAGCCAAGGAACGCCGGTCCGTCCCAGCACTTCCTCCGCATCCGCATAATCGTCGGCGTATCCGCCGTCGTACACCACTACTGCGAGCTTCGCCGCACCCGGGATATCCGCGGATAAACCGTTCCGCCGGATCACCTCAAATGGGCCGGAGCCCGATAATTCTCTGCCTACCAAATCCGCTAATGTCCCTTTGCCGACAACCGGCACGGTATGTTTCAAGCGAAATCCTCCTGTTGCAGCGGCCTGCGCCGAAGATGAAGAGCGATACGAATCCGGAAGAAAAACGGAACGGATGCAATGGGCTGCACCGATCGTATAGGGCATACGTCCAAACCATATGGATTTGCACACATACTATGTCGTTGTAGTGATCAAGAAGAGAAAGGCGGTGAAACTAATATGTCCGGTATCGGAGGCTTTAGCTGCGGAGGCGGCTTTACCAGCACGGGTGTGATCCTCGTCCTGTTCATCCTGCTCGTTATCGTATCGAGAGCGTTCATCTAGTCTCGATCAGCACTCGAGGGTGCCCAAAGCGGCAAGCTGGCGCTCGTGCGGCGTCAGCTTGCTTTGCTTTTCGGCGACGGAAGACAGGGGTACGATCGCCCGCCCGCTCAAGTGCGCAGCCCTCCCTCCAGACGGGCGCTGGGGCGATAGGATCCGACAGGGAGCTGAATGAGGCACGTCTTTCCTTGCGGATCGAACCGGTAGAGGGCATCGCAGGTAGCGCTGTCGAATCCGAGCAGCGGGCGCCCGCCCATGCCGAGCGAAGACGCCGCCAGCAGCAGCCGCTGTATGAGCAAACCCGCCTCCATCTGCTGAATCCGGTAGCCGCGGTAGCCTAACTCAGCCTTGTAGAAATGTTGCGGACCCGCCACGTGCAGACAGATCGGCACTTGAAATAAATTGACGTTGTCCAGATACATACCCCGCTGCAGATCAGCCCGGTGATCTCCGGGGTTAAGCCGCCGCAGCGCGTGTACGTCCGGATCGTAGCGGTAAGCTCCGTCCGGCACGCCCTCGACATGGGTGAAACAGCCGTACAGCTGAACGCGCGAAGCGGGAACGCCGGGAGCTGCATCCAGATCGCTGCGGAACCTGCGGGCGGCGGCTTCCTGCAGCATCCCGCCAACCCGTGCCCCCGGCGGGCGGCTCATCACGAAGCCGGCTTCCGGCGACTGCCGGCGGCGGCACTTGTCGGCCAGATCGCCTACCGGAACGCCGGTACGGGGCAAATAAACCGCCCGCAGTGCGCTGTCCGCCTGCGGCTCCGGCGCAACCTGCCGGAAAACGCCCGAACGCTCCAGCATGGACGCTTCGTTCATGCGGACCAGCATCGGATAAGGCTTTTTATTACGCGATCGCTCTAGAACAACAGGGCGGATGGGGTCCAGCTCCCGGCTCAGCTCCGCCGCCCGGACATCGCTTTCGTCCCGTCCTCCGTCCAGAAACCAGTCGTCGGCCGGCTCCGTGGAGAGCGGAATGATCGCATACACGCTCTCTTCCTCGCCCGCTAACCCGAGCAGACGATGAACCGCCCGGTCCAGAAACTGATAGCACAGCCCGCATGCGAAGCCGAACCGGTCCGCCACCTCGAGCGTTTGCCCGATCAGCGCGCCGGTGTCCAGTCCTTGCAGCCGGTAGGCCAATTGATTGTACTTGTAATAATTTTTCCAGAACACGGTCGATATGAAAATTGCGGCAAAGCAGGAGCGCATCTTGCAGCGGTTGCCCAAAGCACGTTCCATATACGGATCAAAGTTGCCCTGGCGAAGCAGGAGAAGCCGGTGATGGGCGGCATCGTAATGATAGACCCCTTCCGGAGCGCCGTCGATTTTCAAATACACATAAAGCTCGTTCGGATACAGCCCGCCGCCCGAAGGAACGAACCGGCGGTGCAGGTGCATGGAATTCAAACCCGGACTCATCGATTCGGGAACGTACACCTGACTGAACTGCGTCAATCCGTACATATACCACAGCATATGCCCGATCCTCGTCAGATCGGGAGAGGCGGGCGTGCTCCGTCCGGCGAGAGCAAGAGGCGCTTCCGCACATAACGGCACAGCCGGCAAGCCCCGGTACAGCTTATATTTGAGCGGGGCATCCTCCCAGTCCACTTGCCAATCGGACGGTCCGGACTCGCGAGGACTCGCATGGAGATTGCGCAGATAAGCTTCCAGACTCATCCCTATCCCTCCTCGGACCGGCTACGGGAACGGATGCGGATGCACGTTGAGCTGCTCTTTGCAGAGCGGCTGCTTCGCATAACCGAGCTTCGCCGGAACGTTCAGCACCCTCTCCAGCCCCTCCACCCGGATCAGATGGTGGCCGAACGTCATCGGCAGCATCCCCGGTATGAGCACCTTGACACAGTGCAGTCCGTTGCGTCTCAGCTCCGGAGCCGTCTGGTCCACCACGATCACATCCATACCCAGCTCGCGAAACGTATGAAGCACGTCCTTCAGATCGTCGGTCAGGTCGGCGCGGGCAGGGGGACGCCTGAACTCCTCCGCAAACGTGCGCAGCGGCCGGTCGCCTCCGAGCAGGAAGTGAAGCCGCTTCTCAGCCTCCGGCAAACTGTAGACCATCGAATGGTCATCCATCGTCCGCACGAGCGCCGAATCGTGCAGCATGTTCTCGTACGCCGAGCGGTTCGTTTCGATCTTCTCATCCAGCGTCAGCATCATCCCGGACAGCTCATGGAGGGCGCCCTTCACCGCCCGCACCGGATCCGGATGGGCCGCCGCCGCACAAATCATATGAATCCCTTTCGGTTTTTGGTTTTTCGCGATGGCCCAGATGCCGGGTATTCCGTTCTCCATCGTCGCATTGTACAGATGCAGCTCGAAGCCCGCCACCGCCTGCAGCCGGCCTATCATCAGCTCGAGCTCCCGGTCGCCGACGGAGTTAGGGTCCAGGCGCGGAAGCGGCAGCTGCGCATACCAGGTCAGCAGAAACGAATCGCGCTCCACCACCTCCATAATGCCGTAAAAAACAGCTTCTTCGAGGCTTCCGCCCAATGCGCAGCCGTTGGACGTCTCGTAGACGAAACCTTGTCCGCAGCTCGAGCTGTAATAGGCAAGCTGCTGCGGCACGCGAACCGGTCTTTCCTGCAAAAACGAATACCCCCAAACCCAATCGATCGGCTGGTCCGGATCAAACGGAGTAAACGGGAAACCGGGCTGCCCGTATTGCTCCTTGCCATACAATCCGACGGCGGCAGGATTCAGCGCCTGATCCGCCAAATTGCGGTAGCTGTCCCGGATCACGGTCCGCTTGCCGCGGGGAGCCATCCCGCAGTAGCGCTCCAGGCCTTCCAAAATAGCCGCCAGCTCGCTGTCCGCATACGAATGCGTCCGCCCCGCAGTCGCCTCATCGTGGCCGAACATCGGCAAGGTGACGCTCGCATCGGCGAACGGCGACAGGAAGTCCATCCGTTTGCTGTTCAGAAGGCCGGTCCTGTAATCCAGATAATCGGTCGTCAAAACCTGCCTCAGGTCGGCCAGCGAACGGCTGCGGTAGCTGTTCGGACTTGTCTTCGGACTGGGCCGCAGTACGATCCGGGCCCCCTCTGCCGTGTCGTCCGGCACGTTGCCGCAAACCGGACATTCCGGGTCCGGCAGGATGACGTGGCCGGAGACGCCCAGCGACTTCATGTTGATAACGAACACCCGTTCTCCCATCCGGGAACATGCCCCCTCCAGCACGCTCCGGGTTTCCGCGGCAATCAGTTGCGCCATCTGGTGCAGCCCTGTTCGCGAAGCCCAACTATCGCGAGCGATGCCGCCGGACTTGTCGAGAAGCTGCTGCAGCCTCCACGTCTCCTTCCGGTCGCGTCCCGCCATCAGGATGCGGGTGTCCGCACATCCGGAGCAGCCGGCGGTTCCCGGCCGGACGAGCGGCCCGATCCGGCCTTCGCCGAAGGCGACGAACCCCCGCAGCCACGGAATGCCCGCCGCCTGCATAACCTGTTCCGCCTCGCGATGGACGGAAGGAGACCAGGCGTCGTGCAGCACCAGCGCAAAGCTCGTTTCCGCCGGCACCCCCGCGCCGAACCCCGGCAGCCGTACAAGCTCGCATACGTCCGCCAGCTCCCTGCCCGCCATATCGGCTAATAACCCTTTCCCTACAACAGCAACGACCCGGTTCATCAAGGCATCACCTCCCGCAGCGCAACGCCCAGCACAACTCCCGGCATTTGTTTCAGAAAAGGCTCCGCCGCCAGATCCGCCAGATGGAGCTGCTTGCCGTTCCTTCGCAGCACATGCAGAGCGTCCCGCACATCGGCCGGCGTCGCGACTTCCCCGCTTGCCGGGATCGCCACGGGGCCGTACGTTCCTCCGCCCTGCACAATCGCCGAAGCTTCCACCGTTTGGGCAGCCCCCCTGCCGGCTTCATTTTGCCCGTTCATCAGCGCCCCCTGCAGCGCTTTTCGCAACGCCCGGGTCAGATTCAATCCCGCGCTGCCGTACCAGCGGCCGCCTGTGCCGACCCATACGACAGGTAATCCGAACAACTCTTCTCCCAAACCGACTATCGGTATCCCCCGCATGATCGTCAGAGCCTGCAAGTAAAACCGGCACCGCTCATCCTCCATTGCGCCCAGCTCCAGCGGAGATATAACAGGTGCCGCCCCGGCATGCCGCTTGGCCAGCTGTCCGTCCAGACACGACTGGATTCCCCGGGCAGCAGCCTCCGCAGCCGTCGCCCCCGCTCCGACGCCGGCGACCTCGCCCAGACGGCCGTTTGTCCGCCTCGACACATACGTCTCAAGCCCGGCCAATCCCGCCTCCCGCCGCGCTTCCTCATGAGTAAATCCGCTGCATACCGTCTCCGGCAGCAGTCCGGCAGGTCCATCGCCCAGCGGATCGGCCGCTTGAACGAGACATTGCGAGAGCGGGAGCTGGCGCAGATCCGCTTCCTCCCAAGCGTGGAAGATCCCCGTCTGCTTTGAAGTCAGCTGATTGAAATAATGGAGCAGCCCGTTCGTTCCGCCTCCTGCAGATGCATCTACCAGCCTCGCCTCCGCCTCCGGAATCCATTCTGGCGCTAATTGCGTGCCCGCGTCCGCCGAAGGATGCGGCAGCACTTGATGCCAGCTGCCTTCAAGCGTCTCCAGATTGAGCATATACACCCCATTTCTCAGTCCGGATTCCCCGGTTTCCGTAACGGTCTTCAAATGCTCGAACACGAGCACGTTCGCCAGCATCGCCGCTGCCGTAGGCGAGAACGCGTGCAGCTCCGGATCTTTGTGAATTTCCGTCCGGTGCAGGCGGCGCCAGGCCGACTCCCAGGTCACCTCGGCACCCGGCGCGACGAGCGGCCCCGCCACCCCCGCCTGGTGCAGGAACATCGCCGGGAACAGCCGTTTCCCCTCCTCTCTGCAAACCGATTGAAGCGTTCGCACTTCCCCGATGTCGCCGTCCGGAGACACGTACATGACGGTTTGGAACGGCCGCACCAGCTCCCGCCAAGCGGCTTCCCCGCCGCCCGGCCAAGCGAGCTCCTTCACCTCCAACTCCGCATCCGCTTGATAGGCGTGCCGCACCAGCTCGTTCAACCGGCTCCGGTTCGTCGGGACCGCATCCGTAAGGACCACGTCAAACTTGGGAAGCCCGGACTCGAGCAAGGCGGACACGAGCGATAAGACAAAAGGACCCGAGCCCACCGTCAATACCCGGGCCTCGCGGTAACGCTCGAACCGGTACGCCCCGGAAGGGCCGAAGCTGTCCAAAAAGGCAATCTGCGAGCCGTATCGCTCCATAATCGTCTCCGGCAGCAGACAGGGCCGGTCCTGGCTGACATCCCGGGCGAAGCCATTGCGATACAACGTCTCGGCGATCGCATATACCCGTTCCCGGTAAGGAGCGGACAGCCCGTCCGTCAGTTCCCCAAGCGTATGCTCTCCGTTAAACATCGGGAATAGCTTCTCGATCCATCGGTCCATCATCTCGCCCTCCATACGGAAGGTGCCGACGTTATTGCGGAAATAAACGCCCCCGTCTGGATCAGGGAGATAAAACGTATCTCCCTTTATTTTCAGTCGCGCCGCTTGCGTCAATTGGTTCATTCCATTCCCCCCAGCTATCCGATTAGGCGGTAATACCCGTTCTTTGTCATCTTATGTAGACCTCTTTGTCCCTCATGAGTTGAATTATGCAAACAGGGCTTGGGTAAGCGGAAGAGGCGGCCGCTGAACAAGTCCCTCCTCCTAGTACCGTAAATTACCTGATTTCACGAAGGGAACCAGCTTGACTCTGGACGCCGCGCTATAACATCTTGCTTGCGAGCAGATTGAAGGCACAGACGGCCGCCCGCCCGCAGAACCTCCTATTCAGGCGTGTAATCATTAAAAAAAAGACCGCTTTAGCCTGTAAATGGCTATAAAACGGTCTTTCCCCTGGTTTGGAGCAAATTCCTGCGGGTGTGACGACTTGGTGGAATTAACGGCAGCGGTGATGGCAGTTTCCGACGCAGTTATGACAGAAGCCTCCGCAATTATTGCAGAAACCGCCGCAAAAGCCCCCGCAGAAACCACCGCAAAAGCCGACGCAAAACCCGACGCAAAACCCGCCGAACCCGACGCACAGCCGGGACGGATCGGCCGGATATGACCCCTGCTGATACGGATGTCCCGCTTGATAAGGTTGCCCCGGCTGATACGGGTATTGCTGATTCCAGGGTGTCACCTGACCGGTCTGAAACTGGGAAACGCTTAGCTGCTCAAGCTCGTTTTTGAATTCATTCATTGTGTCAGTACCTCCGTTATGTTGAATTCCGATTGCTGATGCGAAACGTTTGGGGATCGCTTGCGAGTGATGATTCAATTTATGGGGAAACGTCCGCTCTTGTTCCTGATGAAAAAGCCCATTTTTGGGCGAACGACCCGGCAATCTCTCCAGTTAACTCGCTTCCGTTCAAACGCCCGCCGCTGCGCCGTCTAAGGAGGTACCTTCCTTATGCTCTTCCTTCATTCCCGTATGGGTTATGTTCAGCCCGCTGGCGGGGTCGTCTACCTTCTTGCGGATATTAGCAGTTACAACGCTCTTATTTCTTGTTCAAGCGAGTGTTCGGACAAAATAAAGGTTACAAACCGCTCTTACTCGGTCTTTCCCCATTTGAATCCAGCCAGAAGGCCGAATAACCACCGCGCTCCATGGACCTTTTCTTTTCCTCCGAGACGTTGAAAAAAGACTGCCGATGGGCTCGGCAGTCTTCATGAGGACCGCTGCTTAGGGGGTGGCCCGGCCCCTCTGAATCAGGAATCAAGCTGCGGATCGCCATCCGATCCGTTCAACCGGACAGGACGCCCCTCCCTCGCAGACACGTTGGCGGCGGCCGTCGCTTCGAACGTGCGGAACGCATCCGCGTAATCGGAACGAATCAGCGACCGGTCTCCGGTCCGCACCGCGTGCAGGAACGCGGTGTTCTCCTGAACGTAAGGGTCCGTCAAGTTCCGGTATTCGGTCGTACGGTCCCGGCCAATTTCCTTCAGCCCGGTGAAGCGGATTTCCAGTACGCCTTCGCTTGTGTACACATCCAGCCCGTTCGTATGTCCCCTGGGGAGCATGCACGTGTTGGAGATCGTCGCCGCTATGCCGCCCGCAAGCTTCATCGTGACGGTTCCGACATCCGGCACATCCATATCCTCCAGTGTACGATGGACATGCACGTTCCCGTAGACCGCATACACTTCGGTAATCTCGCCGCACAAATAACGGACCAGGTCGACCACATGCGTGCTCTGCTCCATGAACTGGCCGCCCGAGCCTTGCATCCGTCTCCACCAAGGCGTCTTCGGCATCGTCCCCATCCAGTAGCCGAGAGCCAGACCTGTCGTCGCTTGCTGCAGCCGCTCGCGCGCTCTGGTAACGGAATCGAGATAACGCCAGTTGTAGCCGACGGACGTTACGAGCTGGCTGCGGACGACGAGATCCCGTACCGGTCGGAGCGGAGCAGGGTCGATTCCGAGCGGTTTTTCGACCAGAAAAGGAATTCCGCGTTCGGCCGCACTGCGTTCCAACTCCCCGTGCGCCATAGGAGGAACACAGATATACAGCGCATCCAGTTCCGCCGATTCCATCATCTGTTCGGCGGTCCGGTAAGCCTTGGCGTTCGGCCAATTGCGCGCCGCTTGCTCCGCCCGTTCCATGCTTTTGCCGCAAAAGCCTACGACCTCTACACCGTCCATACGGGCTAACAGCTTCTGATGCTTATCGGTAAAATTACCCGATCCGATAAATCCGATGCGCTGCTTCATAGGAGCATCTCCGTTCTGCCGGCCAGCTTGATTCGGCGGGCAATGTTCTTTTATAGAGAACTAAGTTCTATAAATATTATAAAAGTAAACCAAGTCGCTATCAACATAATTCTCAAAAATACGATCGATCCCGCGACAGCTATCAGGCCGACCCGAACTTGGGTTCTTACCGGATCGGCAGGGAGCTTCGGGAACGCGCTCCGACCTCTTATGCTACGAGTAAAAAATGTTTAACCGAGCTGTTTGCCTATTTGGAACCGGCATCTGGAACCCGGCGAAGAAGCGGAGCTGTTCGCCTGCTGGGCGGATAACAGCGGCCGGTTCCCCGAGCCCCGAAACCCGGAGCTGGACCTCGTGCTGGAGCTGAATACGTTCGAGCTGAGGGAAGAATTCGAATGGAAGCAGCAGCAGTATATTCGGGTTAAGGAAAGCTGTTAATCGACTATTCGAAGCCTTTTCCGCATATCTAGTGCTCGGAGTAAGAGAGGCAGGCTGTTCTCGCGAGCAGAAGGATCAGCTTCGTTGAAGCCTACTTATACTCTCATCGGAGCCTAAAAAAGCGGACGGCCGCTTCACATCGGCGATACCGGTAAAGCCGCCTCTTGCTTCCAGATGCCGCGTCCGTTCACCCGGGCGTCCGATTGCAGCGATTGGAACAGCTCCCTCCAGCGCAAGTCCGGCGGGACGGCTTCCGCTAACGCGTAACCTTCGGCGATCAGCATGGCGTTAACCATCGTCCCGTCGTCGAGATATAGGTAGGCGGGGACGCGGTCTTCCGAATCTCGCTTTTTCGTATCGATCTCGATACCGACCGTTTTCCCTTCAAGCTGTTCCAGGATGGAGCCGGCGGCCGCCTTGCCGAGCTGCAAGCTCTGCTCGCCGCCTTCTCCGCCAGGCGCCGGAATGTTCACGCCGATGAGCCGGACCGTTTCCGCTGCCGGGTGCTGCTCTCCGATCGGCAGGACCTCTACAGCAGCGCCATCCGCCGCTTTGCTTACGACCCCGGCCCGTTTGGAACGCGAACTGATGAGAATCGTCCGGGTGTAGCTTTCCCATCCCACCTCCGCGCCAAGCGATTCCGCTACGAAGCGAACCGGCATCAGCGTATGGCCCCCGACTACTTGTCCCGGAACGGGCAGCACGATCAGTTGCTCATCCCGGTACGCCGCCGTATCTCCGATTTTGTACTGGAGGACGCGATCTCCCCGGGTCGCTTTAAAGGCTTTCATCTCTTGATTCCACTCGACCGTGGCTCCAAGCTCCTCCAACAGGTGGCGAAGCGGAACGAGCGTAATCCCTTCGACAGTCACCGGCTGAACCTCGAATTCGATCGTATATCCGTTCAGCATCAGCTTGGGCGGCGCCTGTTGCTCCGCATGCACGGGCGTGAACAGAAGCAGCAATCCAACTACCAGGATGACGGCGGCAAATCGTTCGAACATGGAAGACATTCCCCTTTTCATTCGTTTTCCAGCTTATGTAAATACGCCGAAATCGGGCGAAAGTTGCTTGGGAACCCGAAATTCGCTCAAGCAGCCGCCCATTCGGATAAAAGATTCAAGGAACGCAAACACTAGGGACCGAACTGGTAACGACTAGAAAAATGCGTCGATCGTTGTCCGTTTCAGCACACTCTACCTGCGAATCGAGGTATCCATCCCGACATGACTCAGCCCGACTGCAGCTCTTCCTGGATCAAGAACCGGCTGAAAGAAGAATTGATCGAGCTGTCCGAGCTTCTCCGTCATCATATCGAGCAACTTCCCGAAGAGAACGTCTGCCTGATGAAGCAATTCGAGTCGATGCGGACGAAGATGACGCATCTCGTGACGACGGCAGCCTCCTACTATTTAAATTGCTATCTATCTCCCTATACCGCCAAATACGAGGCGATCTCGACCAGCGTCCAGCATCTGTGTAATCGCTTCATCACATCCGCGACAGACAACTGGCAGCCATCCATCCGTCTGCAACCTACCGACTGCAGCCGGTAGGGCGAATGAACCCGTTTTTTTGTTTCTCCCTTCGCCGATCCTACTTTCACGTATTTCACCGTAAGCCCTCGTTCCAAGCGGCCTCCCTCCTTCTGCGAAGAGCGGTATTTGTACGCGATAGCTTCCTCCGGTTTCTAAGCTTTTCCGAATGTTTCACACCGGCAACCTGTTTCGCAAAAACGCCAAATGTTGTAATGTATACATGTCGCCTTGGAACTTTCATCCCCCTTTCGGCGTCAATAATAGGGGTGGTTTGTCCCGAAGGTATGAGCGTCCCCCTACATAGAGAGAATAGTAAAAATTGGATGGCTGGAGGAAATACGTATGGAGAAGCAAGGGCATTTACCCGTACTTGGCATCGTCGTACCTTGCTATAACGAAGAAGAAGTACTGCCCGAGACCGTATCGCAGCTTACCCGGATGCTGGAGCGGCTGGTACGCGAGAAACTGATCGCGGACGGAAGCTTTATGCTGTTCGTCGACGACGGAAGCCGGGACCGGACCTGGGAGCTGATCGAAAAGTACCGGAGCTCGAATCCGAGAGTATCCGGCCTGAAGCTTGCCCGCAACGCCGGTCACCAGAACGCGCTGCTCGCCGGACTGAACCGGGCCCGAAGCCGGGTCGACTGCGCCGTCTCGATCGATGCGGACCTGCAGGACGATCCGGAAGTGATCCGCGAGTTTATGATCAAGTACCATGAAGGGTTCGACATCGTCTACGGCATCCGGCAAAGCCGCGAAACCGACACCGCCTTCAAGCGCAGCACCGCTCAGACGTTTTACAAGCTGATGCGCAAAATGGGCGCCGACATCGAATACAACCATGCCGACTACCGGCTGATGAGCAAGCGGGCGCTCGAGCAGCTCGAGCGATTCAAGGAAGTTAATCTGTTTCTGCGCGGCATCGTGCCGATGATCGGCTTCAACGCGACGCGGGTTTATTTCGACCGGAAGGAACGGTTCGCCGGGGAATCCAAATATCCGCTGAAGAAGATGCTGGCCTTCGCCTGGGACGGCATTACGTCGCTCAGCGTGACGCCGATCCGTCTCGTGACGGCCGCAGGCTTCATCCTGTTCCTGATCAGCGTCGTCGCCGCGCTGTACTCCGTCATCCAAAAGCTGGCCGGCAATACCGTCACCGGCTGGACCTCGCTGATGCTGTCGCTCTGGTTTATCGGCGGCATCCAGCTCATCAGTCTCGGGCTGATCGGCGAATATATCGGCAAAATCTACAAAGAAGTCAAGCGCCGGCCGCTCTACATCGTCGATAAAGACCTGCACGCCGCGTCGGAGTCAGAGTCGGATAACCGGACTTCGCCGTTGGCGGCGTCGGATGAGCCCCGTCCTTCCGATCTCGGGCACGGGCTGGGGATGCGGTCATGAAGCTGACGGCGCTTGTGGATCGCACGTTTCTCCGTTTCCTGCTCGTAGGCGTGCTGAATACGATTGTCGGCCTGTCCTCCATCGCCTTTTTTCTGAATGTGGTCCATGCCGGCTATTGGGCTTCGACCTTTCTCGGCAACACGATCGGAGCGGTGGTCAGCTACTTTTTGAATAAACGGTTTACTTTCCGTTCGAATACGAGCATACGCAGCAGCCTGTGGAAGTTTTTCCTAATCACATTCATCTGTTACGGTCTATCCTACGGGGCCGGGCTCGCCGGCGGCCGGCTGCTGGCGGCCGTATTTCCGGGGTTCTCGGCCAAGCTGCTGGAAAACTTGTCCGCTTTGTTCGGCACAGGGCTGTATACCATCATGAACTACCTGGGACATAAATTTTTTACGTTTCGTCCGTCCGGGACGGTTGCGCGGCGGGCAGGTGAATCGTCATGAGGCGGGCATCCGGCATATCGCCTGTATCGCTTGGAACGATGGCGGCCGCTGTCGCCGTGTTCATTTATGTTCTGTTCGTGAAACCAATCGTGGGCATCGCCGACAACGGGGATTTTTTGCGCATTATGACGTCCGTCGGATTGGATTATTTAGATCCGAATCTGTCCTACGAGGATAAATATTTCGGCCATTTTATCCGGGAGTTCAAACTTGTTCCTCTCGGGATCGGCGGTTACGCTTCGACTCAGGTTCCATTCGTCATTCTGGCGACCTGGCTGAACCGGCTCATTTTCAGTACAACCGTGTTCGACATGCGCTCGATGGCGGTCGTGTACTCGGTGCTGCTGCTTGCCGCGTTCTGGGTGATGCTGCGCTATCACCGCGCCTGGCCGCTCATTGCCCGCATCGCGCTTGGCCTGGTACTCGTGTTCATATTCGCAGACGTCGGCTATATCGGCTACTTTAACTCGCTGTTCGGCGAGCCGATCTCGTACGTTTTTCTGCTGCTGACCGTCGGGCTGGCGCTCGGCCTCTCTTCAAGCGAACACCCCACGCGAAGGCTGCTGATCTTGTTTTTCGTCTGTGCGATATTGCTGACCGGCTCGAAGGTGCAAAACGCTCCGGTAGGCGTACTGATCGCCCTGCTCGGCCTGCGTTTCCTGCGGATGCGCAGCGACGGGGCTTGGTGCAAGACGGTCATCGGCTTCTCCGCTTTTCTGGCCGTCGGCTCGCTGGCGATGTACGTACTGGCGCCGAAGCAGCTTAAAGAAATCAATATGTACCAGACGGTGTTTTACGGCGTTCTGAAAGATTCGCCTACGCCCGAGCAGGATCTGGAGGAGCTCGGCATTCCGCAGGAGCTGGCCGTTTTGGCCGGGACGAACTTTTTTGAGGAGACGTCGATTCCGCAGCGCGACCCGGTGATGTACGAGAAGTTTTACGATCGGATCAGCCATGGGAAAATCGCGCTGTTTTACTTGAAGCATCCCGGCCGGCTGATAGCCAAGCTGGAGGTGGCCGCGCAAAACGGGATGACGATCCGGCCGTATTACCTCGGCACGTACGAGAAAGGCGAAGGCATGTCGAGAGGTGCCGTATCGGCCAAGTTCGACTGGTGGAGCGAATGGAAAAAAAACGTGCTGCCGAACACGCTGTGGTTTCTGATCCCGTTCTGCCTGGTCTATTACGCCGTTATCGCGCTGGAGCGCCGAAGGGCGGCCTCGCTCGGGGGCAAAATATATACGGAAACGTTCGCTCTCGTCGGCCTCATCGGCCTGATCTCGTTCCTCATCCCGATTATCGGCGATGGGGAAGCCGATCTGAGCAAGCATCTGTTCCTGTTTAACGTCTGCTTCGATATCATGTTCGCCTCCAGCGTGCTGTGGATCGTTTACCGGCTCGTGAGACTAGCCGGGGGCAGGACGTCGCGGTAATCTGGGTTTTTAGCCGCCGTACCAGTGAGGGCCGCCGGCCTGTCTCTTCCACTTGGAAGAAACGGGCCGGCGGCCCTTGGTATGGTTCCGCAGGAGTGGTGGGGGCACACTTGTCTTTAAGTCACCCTAGGGACCCGGCCTGTCCGGTCCCAACCCAGTCCAGCCGGGCTAAGCTGGCCTCAACTGAGCCGGCCCGCGTACTGCGATTCCACTTTGATCGCACCGCGATCCCACCACTTGACTGCCCGTGACTGTAGCCCATTCCCGCTCCTGCCCTTCCCGCTCTTGCCCTCTCATCTCGTTCATCCTGCCGGCCTACTGAACGCCCGCGGCTCCCCACGCTTCCTTCAACCGAGAGACACCCACCGCAATCTGCTCTTCGCTCAAATTGGCGAAGCCAAGCAGCAGCACGGAAGCGCCGATATTCGGTACCCTACTCATACTCACAGCCGTATCTCTACTCGCACCCGCACCCATACTCCCAACCGCATCCGCACTGCCACCCATCCTCGTACTCGCCCCCGTAACCGCAATCTCCGCATCCGCACCCATGCTCTCGCTTACATCCGTTCCCGGCGCATAATGAACCGACACCGGGTGCACGACGACCCCGGCCCGGCGCGCCAGCTCGATCCGCTCCGCCTCCCGCAGCTTGCCGGCAAACGCGGCTGCGATGTGCAGTCCCGCTTCCTCTCCGACGAAGCGGACGTCCTCCGCGAAGGTCGTCTTCAGCGCGGCGACCAGCGCTTCCTTTTTCCGGCCGTAGACGATTCGCATCTTCTGGAGATGCTTCGCCCAATGTCCGTCCCGGATAAACCGCTCCATCACCAGCTGATCCACCCGCGATACCGTCTGTGGATAAAAAGTCAGCCGCTCCTTATATCCCTCAAGCAAAGCGTGCGGCAGCACCATATAGCTGAGCCGCAGCGATGGCATCAGCGCCTTTGACAACGTCCCCACATACACGACCTTGCCGCCTCCATCGAGCCCTTGCAGCGCGGGAATCGGCATGCCCGCATAACGAAACTCGCTGTCGTAGTCGTCCTCGATCACATACCGGCCATCCTTCTCCTCCGCCCACCGCAGCAGCTCCGTTCTTCGCGCGATCGGCATCACCATACCCATCGGAAACTGATGCGAAGGCGTCACGTACACGATATCCGCATCCGACTTCCTTAACGCGCCGACGGATAACCCGTACCGGTCGAGCGGCACGAAGGCCGGCTCGACGCCCATCGCTTCGAACAGATGGCGTACCCGCGAATAACCCGGATTCTCCATCGCATAGCTGCTCCTGAGTCCGAGCAGCTGGACGAGCAGCATCAGCAGCGTTTGCGTGCCGGCGCCTACGACGATTTGCTCCGGCGAGCAGACAACGCCCCGCGCTTGATACAAATACCGCGACAGCTCCCGCCGCAGCCCGGGCTCTCCGCGCGAATCACCCAAAGTCGCCAGATCGGACCGGTCCGCCGACAGCACTTCCCGATACAGTCTCCGCCAGGCGCCGAACGGGAAAGCCGCAATATCCACCGCCGCGTGATCGAACGATAGATCCGGCGTCGTCTGCTTCTTCCCGGTCTCCTCCGGCGGGGCCGCAGGACGACGCTCCACCGCCTGCGCTCCACCGCCCCCCGACATCCCGATCTCGCCGGCATAATAACCGCTGCGCGGGCGCGCGACGATATATCCTTCCGCGACAAGCTGCTGATAGGCGGCATGTACGGTATTTTGGCTGATTTTCAAATGAGCGGACAAGCTGCGCTTGGACGGCAGCTTCGCATGAGGCCGGATCGCGCCGGATTCGATCTCGCTCCGGATATACCGGTACAGCTGCCGGTGAAGCGGGCCTGCCCCTTTCGCTACAAAAAAGGGAGTTAGTCCGATCATCGCCATCCCTCCATCTGATACCATCCATCGGTCAAATTCTGGTGCTTATCTACGGTATCACTTTCCGTTATACTCGGATGGAACCAGGAAATCAAGCAGAAAGCGTGGAACATTTCATGTCGGCGGCATTTGCTAATAAACGTTCATTCGGACTCGCGGCTATATTGCTCGGTTCGGCTTTTTTTGGAATCGGGGGCACGGTACTGGAATGGTTACATACGAATCGTCACTTCGACCTGGGGGGACTCGTCCCACTGAGGCTGATCCCGTCCGGTCTGCTGCTTCTCCTCTATCTACGGCTGCGGGGACACGACCTATGGGCGATCTGGAAGGATCGTTACTCGCGAAGCGGCATCGTTGCATACGGGATCGGCGGCATACTCGGCATGCAGTTTTCTTTTATGCAGACGGTGGAGAACGGGAGCGCCGTAACGGCGACTTTATTTCAATTCTTAGGTCCTGCCCTCATAGCGGTTTATATAGCATGGAAAAGCAGACGTGCGCCCTTCTTGACGGAATGGTCGTCGTTTCTGATCGCACTCGCGGGGATCGTCCTCGTCTTGACGAACGGAGTCTTCGGAGAGACTGTTTTCTCAAAAGCCGGGGTGCTGTGGGGAGTATGTACGGCTTTTGCGTTTGCCTTCTACACAGTCTACCCCGTCCGTCTGTTGGACCGCTGGGGAGCGCTGTTGTGCAGCGGCTGGGGAATGCTGATCGGAGGCGTATTTTACAGCGGAGTCTCTATGCTGCTTCCGGGAGCCGCTTGGTTTCCGTCAGGCCGGTTCGATGCCGTCTCGCTCGTCTTGATCGCATTCGTCATCGTGTTCGGGACGGCTTGCGCCTTTACGTTATGTGCAGCAAGTCTGAAGGTTTTAAGCCCGACTGTAGCGGGCATTCTGTCCGGTATGGAGCCGCTTGCGGCCGTGGCCACGACCGTGCTGTGGCTGATGAAGCCGTTCGGGATGTGGCAAACGGCGGGGGCGATCTTTATCGTAGCTTCGACTGTGCTCTTATCGGCGAAACCGACAGAAGGGCTGCCCCGGCAAACCCGGAACAACCCTTCCCCTTCCAATTCCACTGTAAGGACCGGCCTCTGAGGACCGGTCCCTTTTTCATTTTTCGGGTAACACTTAGCCGAGCAATCCACCCGGGTATAACGCTCGTTCCAGACCGCTTCCTTAGTCCTTCCGATCCTTCGGAAGAAAAACGGCCAGTACGCCGAGCAAAGGCAAATATGCGCACAGCTTCATAATATAAGCGATGCTGGTCGCATCGGCGATCCAGCCGAGCACGACCGAACCGAGGCCGCCAAGACCGAAGGCGAGGCCAAAAAACAGCCCCGATACGAGTCCCACATTGCCTGGAAGCAGCTCCTGCGCATACACGACAATGATCGAGAACGCCGACGATAAGACGAAACCGGCGCAAGCGACCAGAATGCACGACCAGAACAGATCGGCATAAGGCAGCATTATCGAAAAAGGCGCCGTACCGAAGATGGATAACCAGATCATATTCCTTCTTCCGTACCGGTCGGCGAGCGGTCCGCCAAAAAAGGTTCCGGCCGCAGCCGCAAACAAAAAGGCGAACAGAAACAGCTGCGCATGCTCGACTGTGACGCCGAAGCCGTCGATCAAATAAAACGAGAAAAAGCTTGTAATGCTCGACATGTACACATACTTCGAGAAAACTAGAAACACTAAAATAATGATAGCGGACACGATCTGAAACTGACTCAGCTGCAATTTCCGCTCGCCCGCAGCGCCGCGCTTCGAAGACGGCCTGGGAGCCGCCTGCATCTGTTTGTACCATCCTGCCACATAATACTGAATGGCGATTCCCGCCAGCGCCGCAAAGGCGAACCAGATCACGCCGAACTGGCCGAGCGGAACGAACAGCACAGCCGTCATAATCGGTCCGAGCGAGCTGCCGATGTTGCCCCCCACCTGGAAGATCGATTGAGCGAGGCCCCTCTTCCCTCCCGCCGCAAGATAAGCGACCCGGGACGATTCCGGATGGAAGATGGCCGATCCGATCCCCATCAGAATGACCGCCAGCAAAATAGTCGTAAAGTTCGGGGCCATCGCCAGCGAGACGATACCGGCCAGTGTAAATACGACTCCGGCGGGCAAAATGTACGGGCGCGGACGGATGTCCGCATACGAGCCGATAATCGGCTGCAAAATCGACGCCGTAATGTTCATCGCGAAGGCGATCCAGCCGATCTGGCTGTAGGACAAGCTAAGCGATTCTTTCAATATAGGGAAAAGTGCAGATACCGTCGACTGCATCGTATCGTTCAGCAGATGGACGATACTGATGGCGAACAGGATCGGAAATACGGTTTTTGAGACAGGTGCTGCCTGGTTCGCCGTTCTTGCCATGCTGTTCATCTCCCAAGTTAATCTTCACGGCCGAATCGAGAATCATAACGGCTACTGAGATTATGCGATTATAGCACGATCGCGGAGCAAGTCAACAGAAAAAACAGGTCCGCTTCCGCTGCCCCATCCATCACCCGTCGTCAACTAGAAAAATTTCGAATATCCTCTTACAACCTGAAGTCGTGCTCAGGCGTTATTATCTATGTAAACCATTTCATTTAAGAGGGAAGGGTGTATTTTGTGAGAGTTTGGAGACATGCACTAGTGATTTGTATCATGCTGGTAGTTGCCGTCGTTATAACACCCGGCACATCGATGGCTTCCGTGAAGATGGAGCCGTTTGCCCGCACAGCGCCGCCGCCTGCCGATTTTCAGATTCAGGGACTGTTCGACTCTTCCAACACCTATCTCGATCAGGGCACGGCTACGATCAGTGACAATGGCAATCAGACGGTAAAGATTAGCGTCATCACCGAAGCCAAGTCCAGCGTTGCCTCCATCGGCGGAACCGTCTATCTGCAGAAATGGACAGGCACCCAGTGGATCAATGTAGGCTCCGCTTCGACAATCAGCGCTTCCAACGACTGGTATTTCTCGGGCGAGGTCGTGAAACCCGCGGAGCAGGGGTATTACTTCAGAGCGCGGGTCGTGCATTGGATCAACCACAACGGTGTGTACGAGCAAGGGGAAACGACTAGCGACAGCAGACTTGTTTCTTGATAGCGGAAGTTCACTTCAGCACTAGAAGAATGGCCGATACGGATAGTACTACAGCCTAGCTGGTAACCTGCACGATCCAAGACAATTAAAGCGGAGGACTTGAAATTGATACGGAACAAATGGATAACCTCATGTGGTTTGGCTGTGCTAATAGTATTTGGCGTTTATTGGATCAGCAGCATTTCTGCCAATACCACACAGCCGTCCGTGGTTACAGAAAGTCTAATGATTAAACAAAAAATGTTGAATGCAATCGACCACTACACCACCGCCAAGGGAACCTATCTTTATCGGTCTTCTTCTGGAAGCCTCGAACAGATCAGCTTCGATGTTAGACAGGGCAATAATCCGGGCAGCCATGTACGGATCAGCAATGAACAAGGTATCGTTCATAAAACCGGGACAGCTAGCGGAGGTCAAATTCTGATTACGAACGAAAAAGACAAATCTTATAAATTAGCATCGATCTCCCAAAATCCAGTTCCGCCTGCAACTGAAAGAGAACAGAATAAGGACGGAGAAGCTTATTATATTTACCGCAACGACCCCGCAGCCCCCATTGACGCCGGCAATGTTACATTCCCTCAAGCTCTTGCTTTTTGGCTTAAGGATGGCAAGTATAAAATTGTTGGCCATGAAACGTATTTAAATAGGGACGCGACCGTCATCGAGGGGGAGGTATTGCCAGAGAAGCGAAGTGCCGGTAAAACGTTTACAATGCGGGTTGATACCGAAACAGGTATATTGCTCCACTTTCTTATAAATAGCGATTCTCCTAAACCGGCCATGGAGATAAAAGTGCTGAACATTGAAATCGACGACACAGATTGGAACGAGGCGTTTAATCTTACGCCTCCGGAAAGCTTTACGACCGTTTCATAGCGAAGCTAAACTATAAAGGAGGGGCAGCCGCCCCTCCTCTTTTGTCTATTTCATCTTTCTGGCGATCTCCAAAATTTCATCTTTCGTCAAATCGCCGGATATGGAAATATACAAGTTCCTGTACAAATACTCCAAACTGCTTTTGCGCGTATCCGTTGCAACCAGGAAAGCCTTGGATCCGTTTACCTCTACCTCTTCAACCGTATGGGTATCTTTACCGGCAACCGAAGTCATCGTCTCATTCGACTCCAGGAGGCGAAGCATGACTCGAAATCGTTTACCAGCGCCATCCACATACAATAATACGGCTTCCGTCGATTGGGTTTGAGCAGCTTTAAAAAGCAAACGGCTCTCCGTCAGTACAAATCCGTCCGGTACGTGATCGAACTTAACGTGGGGAAAGGCGAGAAGCGGCGCCGCGTCTTCCCAATTGTCCAGTTTTTTGCTTGTTTTCACTTCCGATGAAAGATCGGTCCCCGCCGGGCCGGCCGCCGTTTGGGGCGGACTTGTTTTCGGCTTCGTCGTCTCGATCGGCTTTACCCCGAAAATGAGGCTCACGACATCCGACTGGATCGTTTTGATCGACTGAAAAAAAGGATTAAACGCATTGGTGACCGGAGGCGAACCGAAAATCATCGCTCCCAGCACAAACGAAGCCGCTACGTAAGGGACGACTTTCAATCGTTGGATTCTTCGGCGACGGCGTTGCAGTAAACGCTCGACCTTCTCCCACGACGGCGTCGGGTCCGGTATGGCGGTATGCGTGCTGGCGGCTGCATCGAAGGCTTGATCAAATAGTTTGTCAAATTCGTTCTGGTTCACCTCAGACACCCCAATCCTTGGAAAATCGTTTCTTGATCAGTTCTCTTGCCCGGTGCAGCTTATATTTGACCGTCTGCTCATTGGTAGCCAGGAAATCGGCAATTTCCTTGTAGCTCATCGACTGCTTCCACCTGAGCTCGATCAGAACGCGATACTCCGGCTTCAGCTCCTGCAGGCATTTATCTACGGCTTCCGTCATCGCTTTCAGCTCCACCTCTTGTTCGATCGTCCCCGCGACGGTAGCATAACTGATGCTGTCATGAATAAATACACTTTCAACATCGACTTCGTTACGAACTTTTTTATGTTTTCGCAAATAATTAAACGTACAATTTTTGACAACGACCCGAATCCATGCTTTCAACCGGTCCTCTTCGTCAAAATCCGGTACATGTTTAATCACTTTCAGGAACGCTTCCTGAATGACATCTTCCGTACCGGCATGTTCTTTGACCATGAACAAGATCGCCCCGTACATCAGTTTATAAAACTCCATGTACACTTCCTTTTGGGCTTCGGCGGTCAGCGCTTCGTAATTACAGGTAAGCAAAAGACTTATTTTACTTGGCATAAGCCCAGGTATCCCCCCAGGAATCCATGTTAATTATTCTCTCTACATACGGACCCTTCCATTTCTCTCGATTATAACTGATATGCCGGTCAGAATGTAGCATTTACTAGTTTTCCTTGCGTTTGGGGGAAATGGGATTGACCGGGCAAACGATGCTGTATCCCCGCAAAGGCAGCAACCGGAATGGAGGCAAGGCAGCGGATCGACCCGACTATAGGTTTCTCCTATAGCGTAAATAAGATATTAGAATTTCCAATTATAATCCCATCTATGGTACGATCCAGAAAAAGGAGGGAGGAGTCAAGCATGAATGTCGTTTGTGCCGCTGGAGGACTGATTGTCCGGAACCATAAGGTTCTGCTTGTAAAAACAACGTATGGTGCTAACCGGGGACTATGGATGATTCCCGGGGGAATGGTCGAGCCCGGAGAGACGTTCGAGATGGCCGCCATTCGGGAAGTGTACGAGGAAACCGGGATTACAGCTCAGCCGCGAAGACTGATTTCAGTAAGATCAAGCATCAAAGAAACGGCATTCCAGTCCGGTTCGCCCGATCCTGCCGTATGCGTCTCCCTGCGCCCCGGGCAAAGCGAGCATGGCGTCTATCTCGTCTATGAAATGGAGCCGATTTCCGGCACCCCCGGAGCAGACGGCTCGGAAATAACCGAAGCCCGGTATCTCCCTATAGACGAGGTGCTGGACGATCCGGAGGTGGTCGGCTTGTCGCGGCAGATTATTCGCGATTACGTGCATTCGGCGCCCGCTTCAGGACTAACCAAGGTCCGGACCGCGATTCACGCAAACCAGCAGTATGCGTTGTATGAGGTGTATACATTAGCTTAAAAGTTCATGCCTGTATGCTATATGAGGTGCAAAAAAGGCTCCTGCGGCAGCGAATACCCCAGCGTCCGCTGCCAAAATCCGCACTACTCGCCCAGTCCCGGATAGCTCCGGACGTAACTCAGAAACCGCTTGGCGGCAGGGGATGCGTGTTTCATGGAGCTGACCGCGATGCCGAGCGTACGGTAGCTGGGCTCCTCAAGCGGAAGCAGCCGAATATTGCGGCTTTGCCCCCGGAGCACAAGCTCGGGACGGATGCTGATCCCGAGTCCTTTCTCGACCATCGCCATGATCGCGTAATCGTCGCCTACCGTATACTTGATATTCGGCTGCACGGATGCTTTTGCCAGCACCCGGTTGACATCGTCGTCCGAGCCTCGGCTCGGCATAATGAACGGCTCCTGCCCGAGCTGGGCAAACTTCACGGCCGTCTGGCCGCTCAGCGGATGATCCGCCGGCAGCAAGACGAGCATCTGATCCTGCTGCAGCGGGATGACATCAAAGCTGTCCCAGGTCGGCAGCGACAAAAACCCGCAATCCACCTTCCCCTCCTGAATCCACTCCTCAATCTGGCGATAATCCCCTTCGACCAGATTAAATTCGATATTCGGATAATCGCGCTGAAAATCTTTGATAATGCCCGGCAGCCAGTGAACCGCCACGCTCGTAAACGTACCGATGTGAATCGTGCCCAGCTCGATCCCTTGAATCGAGGCGACTTCCTGCTCCAGATGTTCGTTCCACCTCAACACTTCGCGCAACGTTTGGAAGATCCGTTCTCCATTCGTCGTCAGCCTGACACCTGAACGGCTTCGGGTGACGAGCATAAAGCCGAACTCGTCTTCGAGACTGTTAATCGCGTGGCTGACCCCGGATTGGGTAAATCCCAGCACATCCGCCGCTTTGGTCAAACTTCCGAGCTCGACCGCTTTCACCAATACTTTGTATTTGTTAATGCTCAAGCGTAAGCCTCCCGCCGTCAATTTTCATGAATTTTTCTCATGATATTAATAAGAAACATTCGTTTTACTTGTTTATTTTCGATTAGTATACTGGATTTGTTTTTGGAATTGAAGGAGGAGCAGCATGAAACCGCTAAAAGCCGAATTGTTGATCGTATTCGTCACCGTTTGTTGGGGGGCGTCTTATTTGTTTATGAAGATGGGGCTCGATTCGCTGGGAGAGTTTAATTTGATCGCCCTTCGCTTCGGAATCGCCTTTCTTCTGGCGGCGGCGATCTTTGGCCGACGATTGCTGACAGTCAATATGCAAACCGTACGGTATGCCATGCTGCTAGGGTTCTTATTGTTTCTTGTGTTCACCCCGATTATGTTTGGCTTACATACGACCACAACGTCCAACGCGGGCTTTCTGGTCAGCCTGACCGTCGTATTCGTTCCTTTGCTCAGCACTGTCGTATTCAGAAAAAAAATCGAGCCGAGTCTGATCCTCAGCGTTGTACTCGCGATAACCGGAATTGCCTTGCTTACCGTTCAGCCGCCTTTCGCGATGACGACGGGCGACCTCTTATGCATGGCAGCGGCCTTTATGTATGCGATCCATATTATGGTCGTCGGCATCGCCGCGCAGAAAGTCGATACGCTGAACCTCGGCATTTTGCAGCTTGGCTTCGCGGGCTTGTACGGCCTCGTCTTCTCGCTGCTTTTTGAAACGCCGTCGCTTCCGGGGTCGCCCGGCGGTTGGGCGGCCATCCTCATGCTCAGCGTCGTATGCAGCGCCTTGGGGTATATCCTGCAGACCGTTGCCCAGAAATACATCTCTCCCACCCGAACGGGGCTGCTGTTCGCCTTGGAGCCGGTTTTCGCCGCTGTCATCGGGTATTGGTTTGCGGGCGAACAGCTGTCGCCCAAAGGATACATAGGCGCCGCTCTTGTCCTGCTCAGCATCGTCCTGTCCACCGTGAAAAAACAGCCTGAACGGCCGGGTGCGGCCAAAAGAACCCGAAAGATAAAGGGAACTGCCCGCATAGAACCCGCTCGGGTAACGGCCAACGATGCAGAATGCAGGCCGGACGGGATGCCGGGATAAGCAGGAACGAGGGGAGGATACGGTGAATTCCATAACGAGGCGGCAACCGGGAAAAAATGGCGCCGCTCGCGGTTGACGTGTGAAGCCGATCAAAATGGCGGCGGCATCGTAACAATGAAGTCAAGTCAGGTGAAAGGAATCCGCCGCGAATAGTATTGAAGGAGGCTGCAGCGATGATTTACGTACTGCGACATGGCCAGACGGATTTGAACAAGTTCGAGTTCCGTTTTGCGAAAAGGTGAGTGTGCGGCTTTCCGGATCAATCGCCCGGATTCACGCAAAGACGCCTCCGTTCCCACGGCTAACGTGGGATCGAAGACGTCTTTTTTTGAACAATACCAGAGCAGTTCGCCAAAGCGCTAAAGCGAACTGACACATTCCGAACCCAGAAAGCAGCCTCTTGTGGTGGGTGGACTTTCCACTTGGTTGTCCATAATGAATCGACAGCCTCGCCAAAGACTCCTATTTTGGTCAGAGCCCGCGTATATAAGTTTCCTCGTGTGCATCCGTTTCGGCGACCGCCCGGCTCCGGGCCGCCGGCTTAATACACGAGCGAGCGGAAGTTCCGCACCGTATGGAATGTGATCAGGTTGCCGTTGTGCGCGTCGCGCGCCCGTGCGTCCCCGGAGCGGCTCGCGATATGGAGGTCGTCGCCGTCGATCGCCATGCTCGCATAATGCCGCGACTGCTTCGGCGAAGCGCCCGCCGTTACAAGCGCGGCGAAGCACCAGTCGATGCAGTTTTTGGAGAAATGCAGCTGCAGCCGGTGACGCTCGTTGTTCGGCAAGTCGAACCGTTCCTTCGGCAGCCGCTCCTTGCGGGTCATGCTGTCGGTCGATTGCGAGCTGAGCAGCCAGTACAGCTTCGTCTCCTCGTCGTACAGGATGTGGAACTTCATCTGCCCGCCCGGACACGGGACGAAAACCGCCTTTTTGCCGGACGGAGTCGTCTCGAGCTGTGTCGTCATCGAGCCGTCCTCGTGCTCCACCACTTTGGCGATCGCGGCATAACCGGTCCCGCCGGTATGGGCTCTCGCCCACAGATGGAACGTCTTGCCCGCCGGATCGTGCCAGTAATGGTCCGGATCGGTGAACTGGACGACGTTCGTCTCCAGCCAGCCGACCAGCGCGCAGTGCAGCTGCCCCTTCTCGTAATAAGGCGTTTCCGTGAAAAAAGGAACGCCGAAGTAGTCGAGCCCGCTTGACGGAAACGCCTCGATCGCGGACAGCCTGGACGCGTACGTCCAGCTGGCGGGATCGGTCAGGTCCGCATCGGTCCGCGCCCGCATAAGCACCGGCTCCATCTGGCTGACCGGCCAGACGGTCAGATCGTTCTCGCGTATATTTTCCATGACCAGATACACATTGCCGTTCGCATAATGGACGTTGCACGGCGCTTGGTGCCAGTCTCCCTCCGTAGTGAGCAGCGACGGCTCCGACCAGGTCTCGCCCCCGTCCTCGGAACGGATGATCATCATCTGGACGCAATGGCCCAGCACGTACAGCGTGCCGCCCGCGACGAAAGGCCGCGCATGCAGAAACGGGAAATCGTGCGTGTGTTTCCACGTACGCCCTTTATCATCGGAGACGTATATTTTGCCTTGCGCGATATAGCCGTGGCGCGAACCTTTCGGACCCGGCAGGTCCGCGACTCCTTTGCCCCCGATGTCCATCGTCAGCACGAGTCTTCCCGAAGGAAGCGCGATGACAGCAGGCGAATATGCGTATACGTTTTGCGGGTCGGGCGATTCATACACTGTGACGTAGTCGTCAGCAGCCGGCCGGACCGGGTTAGGGAATATCGTTTGAGCCATAGGGCTTCACCTCATCCTATCGGATTCGGAAGCTCCGATGCGCTGCGCTTGATATCGATGATTGTACGGCGGCCATTCGTTTTCCGCTTCAAACGGGACGCTTCTTCGAACCTTCACGAGGCTTAATCCTCTACCGCTTAAACCGGTCATACCCGATCTGCTTGATCTCCAGCAGCTCGCCAAGCCCCATCTTCCTCAGCTCCTGTACATACGAGTCCCATTCGGCGTCAATACCGCCTTCCACGATCCATTTAGCTTCCATCCTGCGCACGTAGGTCATCACCTCGGTCTCCAGCACGCTCAGCCGCTTGTTCTCGCTTTCGGTCATGTACATCGTCGGATAGACCCGCTCTTCCGGAGCAATGTAAGGCTTGTATAACTCGTAGAACCGGTTGCGGTACAAGTCGCTTGCGCTCGGCTCCAGCTTCTGCAGCCACTCCTTCGAAGCCAGTAAAGGGATCGAGGTGGAGGGCGTCGTGGCGCCGATCCAGTTGCTTGTATCCTGCCCCTTCGGCGGGTTTACGATCTCGATCCGGCCGTCCGGCTTCTCCAGCAGATGGGTGCCGAACGGTCCGTATTTGAATTCCAGCACGCTCCTCGGCTCGTTCATCGTATCCACGAAACGCATCGTCGCTTCCGGATGTTTATTTTTGTTCGTAATCGAGAAATAGTTCAAAATGATCCGGTTGTCCTGCCGTCTCCAGATCCGGTCTCCGTACGGCCCGATCAAGGCCGGAATCGCTTCATAGTCCTCCAGCCGCTCGTAGCCGAGCTCGTATACGCCGTTGAAGGAGGCGATCACCCCTACGACGTCGAGATCGCTCCTCGTCTTGGACAGCAGTTGCTTGACGTCCTGCGTGAACGTCTCCCGGTCCAGCAGTCCTTCCGCGAACAGTCGGTGCAGATAGCGGACCGCATCCTTGTAGGCGTCCAGCACCGGCTCGAAGACGACCTTGCCGCCCGGGTCGACGGAAAATCCGGTTAAAGCGTCGATCAGCCCGAACGAGCCGTACAGCTCGTAATAACCGTTGGTCGTCGTACCGTGGCGGAATGTGGCCGGAATCTCGTCGGCGAGGCCGTTTCCGTTCGGATCGTTTTCCTTAAACGCCTTCAGCGTCCGGTATAGCTCCTCGGTCGTCTGCGGGATCGGCAGCCCGAGCTTGTCGAGCCATTTCTTGTTGATCAAAAACGTATTGCGGTATTGAAAATGCTGCTGATCCTCGAACCACGGAATCGAATAAATATGGCCGTCCGGCGCGGTAGCCATCCGGCGGAGCATCGGATGCTGCTCCATGATCCGCTTGATGTTCGGGGCGTAACGGTCGATCAAATCTTCAAGCGGGATAATGATCCCTTGGGAGCCGTAGTTGACCACGTCGACCAGGTTGAGGCCGGTAAAGAAAGCGTCCGGGTAATTGCCGCTCGCAAGCATCAAGTTTTTTTTCTCTTTCCAGCCTTCGGCCGGGATCTGCTCCCACTCCACTTGAATATTCGTTTTGTCCGTCAGCGCCTGCAGCGTAACCATCTCGTAGTAGTCCTTCTGATAATGCTGCCGGTATACCGGAATTTTGAGCTTGATCGGCCGGTCGACCACCGGCAGGCCCGTCTTGTTAAAGCCCGGATTCAAGCTCGAATCGGCGGATAGCAGCTCCGGCTTCTCCTCTTCGCTGCAGCCGGCTGCGATCCAGACCGCCGCCAGCACTCCAAGCCCAAGCCCCGCCGCTTTTCTCCATGTCCGTTCCATGCGCCGCTCCCCCTTTTGTCTGGAATTCCTGTATGCAGCTCCCCGGTTATTTCTGATGCATCGTACGGAATTCCCCGGGAGTGACGCCTTCGGTTTCTTTGAATTTGCGGATAAAGCCGGACACGCTTCCGTAGCCGATCCGCTCGACCACTTCCTGCAGACTGTCCGCCCCCGCGCGCAGCAGCTCCTTGGCCTTCTCCATGCGCAGCGTCTGAATGTATTGGGACACGGTCTGGCCCGTCTGGTCTTTGAAATACCGGCTGAGGTACGAGGCGGACATGCCGAACTCGTCCGCGACCTGCTGCAGCGACAGCTGGCTCGAGCCGTAATGCTCGCTCAGATAAGCCATCATTTTGCTCGCCAGATCCGTATTGCCGCTCTCCTTGCGCTCCGCCACGATCCGGCAGATGTCCTCGGATATATGCTTCACGAGCGCGATCAGCTCTTCGACCGTCTCGAACTCGGACAGCGACCAGACGTCGGGATATTGCTCCGCCAGTGCTCCATCCGCCCACCGGAGCTCGCTCAGCATCGACAGAATGACATGAATCAGGTCGAAGCACATGCATTTGACCAGAAACAGCGGCAGTTGACGCTCCCGGATCGTGCCGATCATCGCTTCCAGGTACTGCTCGATCCTCCCTGCATCCCCTTGGTACATATACAGCCGGAGCTGGTTCCAGTCGCCTTTGGAATAATCCTCGTGCGGAAGCTCCGTTTTCGGGACGATGTCGGAGAAAAAGAGCACTTGGCCGTAACCCGCGATCAGACGGTAATCGGCCGCGCCACACGCCTCAATGTACGACTTCCCGAGCTCGCTCCATGGGCCGTAGGCGGTCCCGGCGCCGATCGTCAGACCGGTCTGCCATTTATCGCTTAAGGTACGGTGTGCGTCGATCAGCAGCCGCTTATGCTCGACTCCGCCCGGGTCGTCGGTTCCGAGGATGAAGATCAGGCTTGCGCCTTCAACGCTCTCCATCCCGTACGCTTCCGCACCGTCCGGAAAGCTCGCCTCCAGATCGTCCAGCAATGTGGAACGAGCGGAGGGCTGCACCGCGAAGCTTCTCGGAAACTGCAGCACGGCTACCAGATGATAAGGCTTCGTCAGCCGCATATGCGCAAGCTCCAGTCGGCGGTTCAGCTCGGCCTGATCCGGCAACCGGCCGCGAAGAAGCGTCAGCAGCGTGTAATGCTTCATCGCCGGTCTGCTGCTTGAGATGTTCCGGTTCAGCTCTTCGTTACTATCGGACATCAGCGAAAGCGCCGACTGGATCGATTCGATCTCGCCGAGGCCGTCGAATTCGCGCTTCGCCTTGCTCTCGGCAAACCGCTGCAGCCTGCGGATCGGCTTGTAACTGAGCTGCGTCGCGAAAAAGATCAGTACGCCGCCCAGCACGAATACGACCGATATCGCGTACAGCGTCCTTCGCTGGGCGAGCTTCACATTGTGGAGCACCGCTTCTTGATCGACCAGCGAGACATACGTCCAGCCAAGCCGCTCCGAGCGGACGTCGTAGACGAAATAATCGCGGTCGTGCAGCCGGACCGTCTTCGCCTGATCCGCAGCCGGCACGCCGTAGCCGGCTTCCGCCAGCCGCTTCGCATCTTCGGCCGGGAAGCCGTGCGTCGATACGATCAGCTCGTTTTTTTCGTTCAGGATGAACGTGTCGCCCGGGTCGTCCCCGAACTTTTTCTCCAGCAAACTTTGGAAAGCGCTTTCTTTAAGCTGGAACACAACCGTTCCGTAGGGCGTCGGATGATTCGGCGGCAGCGGCATCACATACGTAACGATTCGCTCCCGGATTCCGCTGAAGCTGGTGACGTCTTCCGCTCCGCGCATATACGGATAGGTTGCCGTCTGCAGATCCCGGACGAAGCTGGGCGGACTCCATTTGTCATAACCGACGATTTTATCGGTAAACGTATGAACGTCATACGTGCTGTAAGGCGTATACAGCGTATCGTGTCCGTGAAAGTACAGGAGCAGCTGGTCGATAAACTGGTTGGCGCTTACATAGTTGCGGAGCTGGGCGATCGTGTTCAGCTCGGCGAACGGACTTTTCGTTACGTTGTAAGGCGTCAGATTCGTATTGCCCGCGATATGAAAGGCGATGTTGTTCAGCTCCGTCATATTGACGTCCACCGCATCCCTTACCTGCGTCAGCGCATTCATGTTACTCTTCGTCACTTCCCGTTCCAGCAGCTGGATGAAGAAGTTGTACGCGACGAGCCCGATGATCAGCACGGGAAGCAGCAATACGATTGAATACGAGACGATATACCGGTACAGCAGCTTGGAGTTCAGCTTCCCCCTTGCCATGACGTCCCCCTTTTCTATGCGAGGCATGGTCGCTTTACGCCATTATACCAGAACGGTGCGGGCTTGGAATATCCCCGAGTTGACCGGAAGAGGTTCCGCGTTCCGTGATCGCATGGCAGCAAGGACCGGATTGCCGGCAGTTCGAAAGAAAGAAGACGTGCGGACGCGCCGCCGGCCAGTCTGCGCGAGGCGGCCGGACGGGCGCGGAGGATATGCTGTAACTTAAGACCTGCGGTTACTTGCTCTTTTGCTCCTGGACCATCTTGTTAATTTTCTCGTCCACGTCCCGCAGCGTCGAGTTCAAGTCCACTTGTCCCGTAAAATAAGGCTGCATGCTCGCATTAACGATGTTAAAAGCAAGCTGGTCCCAATCGGTGCGATCGTACGGATCGGCGACGCGCGTCGCGTAGATGGCGTTCAGATCGATCCCCGCTGCAAGCGGATTGCCTTCGAACAACGCATTGCGTACTTCCTTGCTGACAAGCGGCGTAACGAAGCCCATCTTGCTGAGCGCTTTCTGCACGTCGTCGGACGCGTAGTGCATCGCGACCTTAAACGCCAAATCCTGCTGCTTCGACAGCTTGTTAACCGCCAGACCGCCGCCGAACAGCCCCGTACCGACGCCCGGCTTATCCGGAAATACCGGGTACGTGGTAATACCGACGTTGAACCCGCTTTGCGCCGCCTGTACGAAATCGGTGTCGGTCAGCATGACGATATGCGGATACATCGCAAGCGACCTCGTCTCCAGAAACGCCTTGCGCCCGTCCCCGTGCTTCGCCCCTTCCGGGAAGTTGCCGGAAACGCCGTAAATGTTTCCATACGTCTCGTACAGCGTCTTCCAGCCCGGCAGCGAGCCTACAACCGACTTTCCGGCCTTGTCGATGAACGGAAGCGACAGCTGCTTCTGCATCCGGTTCACGTTAAGACCGGCATCCAGCCCGCGGTAAGCGACGCCTTGATCGGTGCGCGACAGCTTTTTGGACAGCTCAATCAGATCCTGCCACGTGCTGTTCGCCTTCGGATAAGGAACGCCGAATTTGTCGAACAAGTCCTTATTGTAATGAAGCACGAACGGCTGGATCGAGAACGGGATGAGCAGCAGTTCGTTTTTGTTCACCGAATACGAGCGCACATCTTTAAGGACATGCGGGTCGAAACGGCTCAGATCGACCTTATACTTCGCCACAAGCGGATCGAGGTTCAACGCCAGGTCGAGGTTCGTCAGCTCCTGCAGGTTCGTGTACCCCTGGTCGAACAGATCCGGAGGCGTCGAGGCCAGCTGATCCTGCAGCTTGATATTCGTGCCGGCTTTCGTGAACGTCACGTTCGGGAAGTTTTTCTTCAGCAGGCTGCGGTACTTCTGCTCGAACAGCTCGTCCGAGATCCCGGTCCGGATCACGATCTCGGCCTTCTCGTCGGATGCGAACGGGTTCGCGGACACCGTTTCGGCTGCGGCAGGCGCCTTCGTGCCGGCCGCCTCGGTGCCGCCCGGCTGGGCGCCGGAATTTCCCGCGTCGCTGCCGCAAGCGGCGAGCATGGGCGCTAGCAGGACAGCGGCGCCGACCGTTGTTAACCATTTCGGATTTGGATTCATGTTGCGTATCCCCCTTGGATCTGATCAATTGTGCGTAAGGCGCATCAGGCACGGCGGGCTTCCTGGAGCAAAACCGCGCCCGGCGCCTATCACGGCTCTAACGCTACAGGATGCGGAGGAATCGCGAAATAACCGGTTGGCGTTTTCCATGTACGCCCGGTTACAACGGCGGTTTGCAGTTTATGATCGGGTGCACGGATCTTTACATTCGAGGGGGAAAAGGCTTGAACGGGCGGGGAAAACGCCGAATGCACCCGCGCCGCGCGAAGTTCCCGGCGCTGTCGGTGCAGCGGCGGCGCATAACGATGGTCAAGCGCAGGAGCGGACTTGTGCGGGAGCCGCGTATCTTCACCAAAACTGGAGAAGGCCCTTCGCTCTTGTCGAAGGGCCTTCAAAGTGGGATCGCGTGATGATCTAGGACTTGCTTACGTTAAGAAGCCGTCTTCCATATGCTAGGGTACTTTACCGGTAACGACTCGAAACCACTTCGAGCGCTTCCTTCTTACTTGGGATAGCATGGTTACCATCAACCTTTCGGATAGCTGAATCCTTATTCGGATCTGTTTTCCGCCGTTTGATTTGTATAATCACCACTTCCCACTTGGTTATCATTACCCCGATCGAAGAATGCTGAAACACCAGAGTGCGAAATTGTTTGGACCGGCTGCCTGCAGCGGCGTTTCGGTTCGACCCGTTACATATAGAGGAGAACAGCCGCTATATCCCGAAACATCCGCTTCCTTGTAGGAAAGCTTCCATACGACCATACGAAGCCTTTTGCCACGCGTAAGGCACTTCATAAGGGTAGCTTTTCTTGCGAACAAAACGGATTTGGCTTTGCTGAAAACTTAATCCTTCTCCATGTTTACAAAATGTTCCATGCGTAATGTGACGTACGGGCTCTATCACAAAATAGGAGTCTTTGGCGAGGCTGTCGATTCAATGTGTAGAAGTGTTAGCAGGCCGTTCCAAGTGAAAAGTTACCTTCTTCTACTCAAACAGGTTGTCCGGAATCCCTTGATTGAATAAGGATTGTAAGGTAGGGGATTCCAGACAAAACTCGCCAGAAGGTCATCTTTTCCCTTTCCACTTGGTTGTCCATAATGAATCGACAGCCTCTTTGGCACCTTTTATTTTCGACGTATGGGGAGAATTGGGACGAATAGAAGGGGTTTGTTTTGCACTCCTTATTTCAACTCACTGATGGGGTTTGTTGTCTTTTTGCGGATTTCCCCGCTTGAAGCAGGGCAGAGAGCCGAACGACCTCTCACGGAGCGGCTTACGACATAGCTGACTCGACAAGTAAGGGATCTCTTATCTGACCGTATATGGTGTAACTTTACATCCTGATTTATCTAGTAAGGAGCCCTCTGTCTGCCTGGGTATGATGAAGAACTTAGCTGCTCTATCAAGTAAGAAGTCCCCTCGTCTGCCTGGGTACGATGAGAACTTAGCACCTGATCAAGACTTGTCAAAAAAAAGCGCCGCCCCCACCTCACGGTAGGAACTGGCGCCTTCCGCCCATGAATCCGGTATCCGGATCAGGATCGGCTTTGTGGACTGACTGCTTATTCCGCTTTGCCAGCTTATGCGCGGATATCGAGATTGCCGCCCAGATGGGGCTGAACGCTCTGCTGCATCATCTGAACCATCTGCGCTCCTTGCAGCTCGGCCGACTCCTTGGCTTTGCTGAGCATCATAATGCCGATCGCTTGCGGAAGACCGCTGCTGCTGAACTGCGAATACGCGGAATTCAAAGATATACCGCTCATGCCGCTTCCTCCTGTTGCATCCGACTTGTCCTTGTCCTCGAAATCGATCATATCATTTCCTTTCAGACCGGACAATCCATAAATTTGCAGTCGATTTGACAACTGCCCGCCTACAGGTTCAGCAGCTCCCGTTCGAAATACGCCCCGATTTTTGTTAAAATCGACATGAACATGAAGGCGGCTGGAAGGAGCGGGAACGATGCATAGCGAACACGGGTCACGACGATATGGCAGGTGGAAAGCGCTCGCGGAAGAGATGTGGCGGCGGGTGCGCGAAGCGGTGCTGGACCGCCCGCTGCGGGCCGGAACCGTACTCGGCGGGCGTTATGCGATCGAGCGGGTGCTCGGAATCGGCAGCTACGGAATCAGCTATTTGTGCAAAGATAGGCGGATCGGGCAAAAGTGCGTAGTCAAACAAGTGAGGCCCAGCCGCAGAAAAGGGAGGAAAGGGCTCCCGGTGTTCGAACGGGAAGCGACCGTACTGGCGTCGCTCGATCATCCCGGCGTGCCGAAGCTGCTGAACCGGTTTTCCGAGCGCCGCAACCTGTTTCTGTGCATGGAATATATGCGGGGCCGTAATCTGGAGGACGCTTTGTTCGCGGACGGACGTACATTCACGCTGCTGGATGCGCTGCGCGTCGTGCGAGGCATTACGGATATTCTCCGGTACGTTCACGGCAAGGGCTTCGTCCACCGCGACGTCCGCATCCCGAACATTATGATCCGGCTGGACGGGCAGCTCGCCTTGATCGACTTCGGCCTTGCCTGTCCGGTAGCGACCGGGGCCTCCGTACCAACCGCCGTTTCCGACATGGAAGAGGGCGACGACTATCCCGAGGAGAAACGGATACGCCGCGAGCCTGTCTTTGCCAGCGACTTTTATGCGCTAGGACATTGTCTGCTGTTTATGCTGTATGCCGACTTCGAGGAGCAGCCCGGCCAGCCGGAACGGGGCTGGGAGGAGGAACTGACGCTCCCTGACGGGGTGCGCCTGTTTATCCGGCGTCTGCTGCAAATCGAGCCGCCGTTTCCGGATCTGGAGCCGCTGCGGCGCGAGCTTGATGAGCTGATCCGCGGCGAGGAGCAAATGCGGGAGCATTAGCAGTAGTTAAAGATTCCTGCTCATCAGCAGGAATCTTCCTTTACATGGGCAATATCCAAACGCATTTCTGCTGAAACGCAGGAATTCCCCCCAGAAGAATCCGTGCTGACGCCATATCGCGAAAAATTCCTGCGGCTGAGCAGGAATCCGCCCATCAACCGGCTCTGCGGGCCAAAAGCCTGCGCGTGTGCAGGTATTCGACCGACCGCCGTCATGCAGCGAAGCACCGCGCGCTGGGAGCTGCGCGTGGTGCGGAAAGACCTGCTCCAACGGCTTCTTACGCAAGCCGCAGCTTTCTTGCAGACGGAACGTGTGCATCATTAACTGGCTATCAAGCCGAATTTACAGCGAAAAGACCGTTCCGAGCCTTCTTCGCAGGCTTAAACGGTCTTTGGTCTTTTGGCATCCATGATCTTCGGAGGACAAAATACTCCGCGCCTCCCCCATTTACACCAGCAGCCACCTCGCAAGCGCGCCGACCCACCAGGCGGCGGGCCAAAATATCGCCTGCGCCAGCATCGTGCCGCATAGCCGCGAGAACATCATCAGGCCGAACATCCGGCCGAGCTTCGGTTTTTCTTTCGGATCGGTCAGCGCCCGGTCGGTATGGATGGCGACCTGGGGATCGATAAACAGGGTCAGCAGAATCGTAGCCATTCCGTTGATCAGCCCCGACGATTGCGAGATTGCGACAAGATGGTCCGGGTCCATATAGGAAGCATACAGCGTGGACAACACGCCGATCGTATAGATCGCGGTAACCGCCATATTCAGCAGCAGAAACCGCTTCGGGATGCCATACAGCCTCAGGCTGCGCAGCATCGACCAGGTCGGCTTGCGAAAATGAGTTCGGGCCGACCGGAGCCTGTCCACCGTGACGCTGCTTACCAGCTTCGGAATCGAGCCGGCCGCCTCCAGATGAACGACGGCCCGCGAAAATAGCCGCACGAACGACGGAAACAACGTAATCGCAATCAGCGTACCCAGCGTGGACGCGGCGATAATCAGCCGCAGCACCGTCTCCAGATCGAAGCCCGGGTCCTTTAACGCCTGATCGACCATCTTCCCGGTCAGCGGCGCTTGCGCCAGATTGGCGGTTCGGGCTACAAGCACGATCACTCCCGTAAGCGACAACGCGACAGCAAGCTTGCCCATCCGCACCCCGGCGAACCGGACGGCGTACGACAGCGTCTCCGCCGCATGAATCAGCACCGTCAGCAAACAAACGATCAGCAGACTCGTCATCATAACCGCATCCCGCCCCCGGCTATAGGTCCCGCCGCCGCAAGTCCGGCTGCCGGCTGCGGTCGTGTGCCGTTTTTCCCGTTCATAAACTTGGACATCTTACATCCGCTCCCCAGCGTTCAGACTTCTCCGCTTCGCTCAGATGTCACCGTGCACAAGTAAACCCCGCCTGCGAGAACGCCGCAACCGGCCGAATGTCCGCCCTGCGTCCTGTCACTTTCCGGCATTCTCCGGCATTCTTCGGCTATTATTCGGCTATTCTCCGGCAATCACGTCATGCCCCTCTTTCCCCTTACCGCTTCACATCCGCCGCACACCGGAAGCCGATATTTCCCGACGAGCTGTCGGGCGTATTTGCATTACGCGCCGCTACGCGGTACCGGTTGCAATATGATTTGTGGCACAAATACGACCCGCCCCGCATACTGCGCCGGTCGCCTTTAGCCGGCCCTTGCGGATTGTCCGCGGGACCTTCCTTGTAGTAGCTCGGGCTGAACCAGTCGGACACCCACTCCCAGACGTTGCCCGACACGTTGTACAAGCCGTAGCCGTTCGGCTCGAAAGACTTGGCTGGAGCCGTTCCGACATAGCCGTCTCTGACCGTATTTTTCTCCGGGAACGTCCCCTGCCAGATGTTGCACATATGCTTTCCGTCCGGCGTAAGCTCGTTGCCCCACGGGTAGGTGTTCCGGTCCAGGCCGCCGCGTGCGGCGTACTCCCACTCCGCTTCGGTGGGCAGCCGCTTGCCGGCCCAGCTGCTGTAGGCGGCGGCATCGTTCCACGTGACATGGATGACCGGGTGATCCATCCGGTCCGAGATCGCCGAGCCCGGCCCTTCCGGCTGGAACCAATAAGCGCCCTTCACCGCGAACCACCACGGCGTTCCCTGAACCCGTCCCATCAAATGCGGAGCAAGCCGCGGCGTCACAAACATCTCGAACACATACGACCAGCCGAACTTCTCCGCTTCCGTTCGGTATCCCGTAGCCTCGGCAAACTCCGCAAACTGCCGGTTCGTCACCGTGCAGGCATCTATATAAAACGGGTCCAGACTCACTTCCCGAACCGGCCCTTCCCCGTCCGCCGGGAAGCCGTCCTTGCCTGTATTGCCCATCCAGAACGCGCCTCCGGGAAGCAAAATCATCCCTTCCCGCGCCTTGTCCGGGCCAGCGGCATGCAGGTTTTCGGACGTTTGCGCTCCGCTGCCGGCCTCGGCTTCAACAGTTGACGAAACATTTGCCGTCTCTTCGGCATGTGCCGAAGGTGTCATTGCCGCCCGGCTTGTCGAACCGCAGCAGCTTCGTGGTTGTTCGGTCAATGGGATCCCCTCATTTCGCAAAGATGTCTATTCGCTCATTGTATATTACCGGCTGCAAAGCTTCAATGTTTCCGGACTGCTGGTAAAACCATCCGAATTCCGATTGCCCTCCGTCCCGGGGTTATCCAAATCTTAACATGACGTTAACACCCGCCTAACACAGTTATGGGACGATCGGTTTATCTTCTGATCACTACTTACAAGGAGCTGCTGTTACAGACATGAAGAAAAAACTCGCAAGCTGTATGACCGGATTCGTACTGGCCGCCACTCTGGGAGCAACCCTATACGCTGCGCCAGCGCCCGCAGTCGGGTTCGAAGATATTCAGGCTTCCCCGCACCGGCAAGCGATCCTTGCCCTGCAGGAGAAGGGTGTCGTGGAACGCAGCGACAGCTTCCATCCGAAGCGGCTTCTGACCAAGGCGGAGGCGGCGGCGATGCTCGTACGCGCCTTAAAGCTGCCGCAAATTCATTCCCTGCCGGCCGAGGACCCGACCCTCAAAAAATCGTTCCGTTACGAAGATCCGCTCGGCGTGATTGACGATTCGTTCACGATGCCTTCGGCGCCCGATATTCATAGTCATTGGGGCTCGGCCTATATCGAGGGCGCTCTGAAAGTGCGCGCTGACGAATCCGACGGCGGGATGTACATGCCCGATCAAGCCATCTCCAAGTCCAAATGGATCGGGATGATCGTCCGCACCGTATATGGAGCCGAACAGCAAGTGAATATGGCGGATAAAGCCGTAGAGTTGGGAATCGCAACGAAGGAAGACGCGGCAAGCGCGGACTTGATCTCGCGGGAAGAAGCCGCAGCCATACTGGCCAAGCTGGTCGCTAATCCGGATTTCAAGGTTATTACCGTATTCGCCACCTCGGACATCCATTCCCATCTCGAGCCTTACAAGCCGAAGGACGCGAAGCGCGAAATCGGCGGACTGGCGCATATGAGCAAAATCATTAACGATACGCGCGCGATCCAGCCGAACACGCTTCTCGTAGACGGCGGCGACGCCCCGTACAATACGAACATCGGCAATCTGTTCGAGGGCAGATCTACGATCGACGTCATGAATGCGATGAAATACGATGCGATGGTGCTCGGCAATCACGACTTCGACTTTCCGTTTCATGTTCTGGAGAGCAACGCGAAGCGCGCCGACTTTCCGTTCTTATCGGCCAATACGCTGTACAAAGGGGCAAATCCCGAATTTTTGCAGTCTTATGTGATCAAAGAGCTCGACGGCATCAAGATCGGAATCGTCGGTATTACCGACGACGAAAGCCACTACTATACGCACCCGAAAAACGTCGAAGGCGTCAGCTTTCAAAATGAATTCGAAGCGGCCGGGCAAGCGGTAGACACCGTTAAAGACCGCGCGGACGTCGTCATTGCGCTGGCGCATATGCACGGCGACAATCCGGTTTTGCCGACCAAGGTTAGCGGCATCGACGTAGAGATCGGCGGGGGACAAGACGTGGTCGAATTTCCGCAGATTATCGGCGATACGTGGCTGATCTCTCCAGGCAAACATGCCGAGGTACTGAATCAGATCAACCTGAACATGATGAACGGCAACATGCTCGGCTTGAACTTCGCTCATATTTTCTTGACGGAAAATTTGGAGGGGGATGCGGCGGTTGCCTCGATTATTGAAGAATACCGCGGGCAATTGGATGGCAAGATGCAGGAAGTCGTCGGCAAGACCCGTGTGGCGCTGGACGGCGAACGGCAGACGGTACGCCTGAAGGAATCGAATCTGGGCAATGCGGTCGCCGACAGCCTGCGCGAGATGACGGGAGCGGACATCGCCTTGCAGAACGGCGGCGGCATCCGCGCGAGTATCAATGAAGGCGACATTACGCTGGAGAACGTGTACGCGGCTCTGCCGTTCGACAATACCGTCGTCATGGTCGAAGCCAGCGGCCAGACGGTGTGGGACGCGCTGGAGCACGGCGTGTCGTGGTACCCAAGCGCAGCCGGCGGATTTTTGCAAGTATCCGGCTTGAGCTATACGATCGACGCCTCGAAGGAAGCCGGCTCGCGCCTCATCGAAGTGACGGTCGACGGCAAGCCCATCGACCGGACGAAAATGTACAAAGTCGTAGCCAACGACTTCCTGACCGGAGGCGGGGACAAGTTCACGATGCTGAAGGACGAGACGAAACTGCTGTCGAAGACGAAAAGCTACTTGCGGGACGCTTTCTACGAATATTTACAAAAACACCCGACCGTTTCTCCGCAGTTGGAAGGACGTATCACCGTCTTGAATGCCGCTGCAGCGGAGTAACTGGATCACCGGCTGAACCGGCGGCCTAACCGCCATTTCCGTCAGCCTTCCACAAGGAAGCACCGGTATCGCCCCCACGTGGGCCATATGCCGGTGTTTCTTTTACCCGCGAATGTCCATCCGCCATCCGGCGCAGTGCCCCGCTGCGACGCATAGATCGGATAGCCTCCCTGCGAACACCGGACGAAATGCCGGCAATGAACAGCAGAATCCCTTACTCTTCCTATAGGTCGAATAATAGACTCTCCTGCCTGAATATGGTATAACGAGTATGGTCGATGGGACTATATACCACTTATGTTAAGGGGAGGATGAGATTCATGGAGAATTCTATGTCAATCATAGCGTTCGGACCGATTATTATGTTTCTGCTAATCAATGTTATTTTTTTCGCAATCGTAGCCGCAATCGTCAAAAGAGCCGCCAAACCGGACAAAATCATAGCCGAATTAAAGCTGGTCAAGATGCAGCTGAGGGAATTGCAGGAGACGATTGTCAGAGATCAGGCGACTCCCCGGCAAGCGGAGGAACGGGAGACTGCCGGTCAGTAAGAAGTAAAGCGGAAACATTTTTGTCCGGCCTGCCGGGCAAGCGCAGCTTTTTGAAAATAGCGGTGTTTCAACTGTCGATTTTTTGGGTAATAGCGGATTATGCCGAATTCGAGCAGGCCAAAGATACGGGATGCCGGCAAAAAAGGGCGCCCGCTTGCTTTGCCGCGCCCAGAAAATGTCGTCTTGTCCCGAATGCTGTAGAAAGCTGCGAATCGAAGTCTGGCGGACGCCTGTCGGATTTTATATACTGGACTGGAGAGTCTCTTTCATAATCGTTACATATCCGTACCCGGTTCTCCAGTTTGTTCGTTCGTGGGATTGATTTTGAATAGAAATTTGACTCTGTATCGACATACATATCGTCGTCATTATTCGACTATTCCAAGTAAGCGGAAGGTGAAACCTCATGAGCAGCTCGAAAGATTTTATGCACAATCAGCTAAAAAAATGGAAGGATGCCGCCAATCAGTTCATCGGACACGATCAGGACGGCACCCGGGAAATGCCCGATGATGCGAGCACAGCCGTAGAGCTTCAGCCCGAATACTACGAAAAGTGCCGGCAGCTCGCCGAAGCCCAGAATACGTCCGTTAGCGCCGTCGTTCATTACTTGCTGAAGCAGCAACTGCTGCTTCGAGGACAGGAGCGGATCGCCAAGGTGAATTCGCTGCAGATCGAAAACAATCCGCTGCTCGCCTTGGACGGACTGACCGGCCGCAGACAAAGCCGGGACGCGGAAACGGAGGTGGAGATCGATGAATTCGCATGATCAATCGTCCCCGGCCTATTCCGTCTTTCTCGATCAGTCCGCCTGGATGGCATTTATGAACCCGGAGGACCCTTATTATCTGAAGGCCCGTTCGCTGTTCTACGAACTTCACGACTTGGACCGGCCGCTGTCCACGACCAACTACGTCGTCTTCGAGACGCATCAGTGGCTGCGCAACCATTTCGACTTTTCGGATGCGCAAATGTTTCTGAACACGGTGGACAAAGCCGAACAGATGGGCATCCTTACGATCATCCCCGGAGGCCCCGAGCTGGAGCGGGAAGCGAGGCGGCTGCTGACGGAGTATCAGGATTGCCGGTTCTCGCTGAACGAGGCGCTCACTGCAGTCGTGCTGCTGCACTACCGGATTCGGCGGATCTTCACCTTTAACCCGAACTATTCGTTCCTGTCCCGGCTGGACCGCGAGATTAAAGTTTTGCCGAGTGTCTGGTAAATAGGAGCTGCAACAAACAGGGCTGTCCCGGATCGTGTGCACGCGGCACGGAAAACGCCCATCTCAAGAGTTAGGACCCCAATCTCCACTGCGACGTGGAAACTGAGGTCCTTTTCGCCGATCGGGCCGACGTCCCCTATCGGACCACTTCTGAGCTGCGCGCTTACCTGGCCGTGAACACCTGCGGCATTTCACCGATGAAGAAACGCCCGGCCACCTCATACGTATCCCCCGGCTTCACCGGATGATTGTGGTACACATGCGGATACAGCTTCTGCATCGTTTGGTCCCGGTGCTGCAGCCAGACGATCGGGCCGGCCGCTCTTCTACCCGCCTCCCCGTAGCGGAACGTTTTGGCGATATCGTCCACATTCATCGCCACCATAACGCCGGATTCTCCGTTTCCGCCTCCGGAAGTATGAATGAAGGCATATCCGGACGCGCGGTCGTCCTCGATCAGATTCGTTACGCTGCCGTCGGTTGCCATGGCGTCGTACACGTTCCCGTAACTGGTAACGAGCTTGCCGGCAAAAGAGCTCAGTGCGGGAAACATCATGCCGTAGCCGGCCGTGACCGTCGCGTTTTGCAGCCACGTGATTTTGGCTTGGATCGACACCCCGCCCTTGTCAGCGGTGAACAAGCTTTCGATATCAGCGACCGGATGTACCGGATCGTCCGGGAAAATCGCCTTCAGCCGCTGCTCGATCTTAACCGCCCCGACTGCCTGCAGCGGCTTGCCCGGCGTCCAATCGGTTATTTCCGTACCATCGAAAGAAATGCGCTGCGATTCGGCGAACGCCGTACCGACGCCGCTGTGCTCCGGTATCCATTCGGCCTTGCGCGCCGCACCCTCCGGCAAGACGTTGAAGGCAAATTCCTTGTTGCTCCAAGGCTGCAGCGTGTCGAACAGCTTCACGATGCTTCCCTGTTCAAGCACGGATACGGCGCCGTTTTGCAGCTTGATAAAATCGTCTTTGTCGTCCTTCAGAAACGAGTAATGGGCGTAACGTCCCCCGTTAAACGGGATCAGCACCTCGATCCTGCGGTCCCCGGCCACTCTCGCGTACAGCGGACCTGCTGTCTCGTTATGCTCCTGCAGCGATTGGACGAAATCGTACCGCTCCGTGTCGGACGGCGTTATAGAACCTAGGGCGGACTTGCCGGTTATCGGTGATGCGGTATCCGTTCCGTCCGGCTTGCTTTCTCCTTCTCCGGTGTCGAAGCCTTCGTTCACGGCGAAACCGGGCGGCGGCGCATCGGCTTTCTGAATCGCGGCCAATCCCCGTACCGTCAGCACATAAGCCAGACATAGGGCGATTCCGGCTGCAGCGAGCCGAAACAAGTTCGACATCTCTTTCCCTCCCATCGATGAATCGGCGCAACGGCATGACATCCGGGTCCGTACAGAAACACCGCAGCCCGCTGGTCTTGCCGGCTTGCCGTACATAGCTTCCCTTTAGCCAGTAAGCGCTTCCCATTTGCGGTGTAGCCGCACTCCCGTTTTCCGGCCCTATCCTGTGTCTTTCCTCCGTGCGGGCCATTCGGGCAATTCCGTCTTCATCATATCGTGAATAAAGCGTCCGTTCTTTAGACAATGCCTCTTCTTTTTTGCACCTGCGGGTATACAATCGTTCACGGAATTTGTAATTTTTCAAAACTACTCCGAACTACTGGCGGCGGGGATCACCACAACTTCTGCAAGCCCGCTTCCATCCGGCCTTGTTCGGATCGTCCGCCTGGTCCGAAGCTTGTTCGCATGTATTGGTCCATGCCCGAATATATATGGATAAAAACGGATTTTTCGAAAGAGGCGGCTTATGCAGAAACAATCGTTTATCCGGGGGACGTTCATTCTTTCGGGGGCGGCCCTGATTACGAGACTGCTCGGGTTTATAAGCGGCATTTATTTGGCTCGCATGCTGGGAGCGGAAGGAATCGGACTGCTGATGATGGCGCATCCGCTCGTCCCGCTGGTCATCACCTTGACCGAGCTCGGTTTGCCGGTAGCGATCTCGAAGCTGGTGGCGGAAGCGGACGTGCGGGGGGATGCGGCGAAGCAAAGACGGATATTGGCGGTATCGCTCGCCGTTACAGGGACACTCAGCATTATTTTGACCGCGCTCGCCCTGTTCGGCTCGAAGCTGATCGCCGGCATTTTTCTGACAGACCCGCGTGCGTATTACGCAATGCTCGCCATTACGCCGATCGCCCCGATCGTCGCGATCTCCGCCGTGCTGAAAGGTTATTTCCGCGGCAAGCAAAATATGAAAACGATCGCCTTCTCCGACGTAAGCGAGCATCTGGCCCATATCGCCTGCATCGTCGCACTCGTTCATCTGCTGCTGCCTTACGGCATCGAATACGCGGCCGCCGGCGCTATGGTCGGCTCCGTCGCGAGCGAAGCGGTCGGACTGATAATCCTGCTGACCAACTACCGGCTTCAGCGCGACCGGAGCCATCCCGGCGAGCCTTTCGCCGAGCATCTGCGCAAAGGCAGACGAACGCTCGCCGAGCTGCTGCACATCGGCCTGCCTACGACAGGGCTCGGCTTCATTCAATCGATTTACAGCGCCTTTCAGCCGATGCTCGTCACGAAAAGCCTTATGCTCTTCGGGCTCGGTACCGCCCTGGCGACCAAGCAGTACGGCCTGCTGATGGGTTATGTATTTCCGCTGCTTGTCTTCCCGAGCTTTATCACCCATTCGCTGTCCACCGCGCTCATACCGGCCGTCAGCGAAGCGATGGCGGAGCGCAAAGGGCTGGACGTTCACCGGCGGATGGACCAGGCGATGCGCATCGCGCTATTCGTCGGCGCTCCCGCCACCGTCATCCTGATCCTATGGGCAACTCCGCTGACAACTTTGATCTACAACGCGCCGGAAGCGGGGCCGCTGCTCAGGCTTATTGCGCCGATTTTCTTTCTGCACTATTTCGAGGCGCCGCTCCACGCCGTCCTGCTTGGCCTCGGTAGAGCCTCTACGGCGATGTGGAACTTCATCGCCACGACGATTATGAAGGCGGCCGCGATTTATTTTCTCGGTATGAATTACGGCATTACCGGGGTGGTGCTGGGACTTAATTTCGGCATCTGTTTCATTACGATGCTCAACTTCTTCTCCATCTCGAGCATTATCGGCTTTTATTTCGACCTGCGCCGCATGGTGAAGGTGGCGATCAGCATGGCCGTCATGGCAATCGCCGGGCAGTCGGCCTATTCGTTCCTGCAGCATGAAGGCCTCCTGCCGGTGTGGAGTCTGATTGGCTCCATTATCCTGTCGCTGGCCGTGTTCGGCCTGGCGCTGCTGCTGACGGGAGCAGCCGGAAGGAAAGAACCGTTCCGCTTTGGCGGCATGCGGGGCGCGATCTCGTGGAGAAAATAAGCGCGGCCGGAGGCCGCCGTCCGATGCAGGCTGCCGCGTCACGCGCCGCACAACCACTTGCGCTCACCCGATCGCGTCCATAGCTTTGGACAGCAGCCCGATCATCTCGTCGATCTCAGCCTCCGTAACGATGAGCGGGGGCATCAGCCGGATCGTGGAAGGATTCGGCGAGTTGATCAGCAGTCCGCTCTCCCGGCACGTCTCCACCAGCGAAGCGCCGTCGCCCCGCTCAAGCTCGAACGCTTGCAGCAGTCCTTGGCCCCGGACTTGCCGGATCGGATACTGCCGCGCCAGCTCGTGCAGCCGCCCGGTCATATAAGCGCCCATGCACCCGGCATGTTCGGGCAGTCGCCGGCGAACGACCTCTTCGACAACCGCTAGCCCGACGGCCATCGCCAGCGGTTGGCCGGAGTAGGTTCCTCCCTGATCCCCGGGCTCGAACAGATCGAACGAACTCGCCGCCAGCAGCGCCGATAGCGGAAAGCCCCCGCCGATCCCTTTGCCGAGCGTCATCACATCCGGCTTGATGCCGTAATGCTCGCAGGCGAACAGCTTGCCGGTCCGGCCGATTCCGGTCTGGATCTCGTCAAAAATAAGCATAATCCCGCGTTCGTCGCATAACTCCCGCAGCTTGGCCACATAATCCGCTTCCGCCGAATGCACCCCGCCCTCGCCCTGCACGAGCTCCAGCATGATCGCGCATGTATTCCGGTCGACGGCTGCGAGCAGCGCATCGAAATCGTTTAGCGGCACATGCTTGAAGCCGGGCACCTTCGGAGCGAAAAGCGGCTGCCAATGCGTCTTTCCCGTCGCCGACATCGTAGCCAGCGTGCGCCCGTGGAAGCTGTTCGTCGTCGCGATGATCTCGTAAGCGCCGTCCAGACGGACCGCTCCATGCTTTCGGGCCAGCTTGATCGCTCCCTCATTCGCCTCCGCCCCGCTGCTCGCGAAAAACGCTTTATCCAGCCCCGACAGCCCGGTCAGTTGCTTGGCAAACTGAATCATCGGCTTATTGAAGTAAGCCGGACTTGCATTCACGAGCGTGGAGGCTTGCCGCGTCAAAGCTTCCCGGAGCACGGCCGGCGAGTGTCCGAGGCACGTAACCGCCCATCCCCCGACAAAGTCCAAATACCGGTTGCCGTCCGTATCCCACAAATACATCCCTTCCCCGCGCTCCATAACGAGCTCCGGCCGCTTCGCCGTAAACAATACCGACTGCCCGGCATCAGCAAGCAACTGCTGCGTGATCGGGGACTTCTCGTTTTCTTGCATCCTTTTCCACCTCCCAAGATAATGTGTAATTATACATATTAATGTATAATTATTCAATCCAAAATTCTCTCACCCCCTTATCCCGATTCGTTCCGGCTCTAGCGGTTGTCTCTGCTCCAGGTGTAATCAAGATCCAGTGTTCAAGCGCCGACCGTGCATCCCAGCTCCAGTAGTCCATCGGCTGACTCGAACTCTAGCGGAAGACTTATTTCCGTTATACGGCGATCTCAGCCTTCCAAGGGAGCGAACCGGAACTTTTACTTCCTTTATTTCGCTGATTCCGCATCGATTCCGCACTGTTTCCTGCAATAAAGGAAGCCAAACTTCCGCTATCCGCCAAATGAACGACGGATTATCGGGATAAAGGAAGTTAAACTTCCGCTAGTAATGAAACTGACAAATGCCAATTCCGAATCTGCAACATAACTCCTGCCTCCAGTGTCTTTGTAAGTATAGAAAAGAAAGGGGAATAGTAATGAATCCGCTGCATTCTAAATCAGCCTTCAGTTACGCAGGCTTGGCATCAGCATTTCTCTTGCCGCCACCGTTTATTACTCGATCACATGGTTAAGCCGCGAGGAATCTCGATCGTTATCCGCGTTTCTGATCCCCTCTGTGCTGCTGGTACTAGTTGCCATACTGATTCGGAGACCGCTGCCTCTTTTTATAGCGTTCCTCCTTTCCGCCCCGCTGCTAGGCGCGTTGGAGCCCGGGCAATCATTGAATAAAATCGGCAGTTTACCCTTGCTTTACTTAGGCTCGGCTCTTCTGATGATTGCCGGTAAACGGAGGCGGAGGGGGACGGACGATTGACCGGCAGGAATATTAACCACTGGTAATACCGTTATGCCGTATAGGGCACAGCTTGCTTTTTATCACTTGGGCTCACCGCTACCGTCAACGTACACCGAGCCCCTTGCTCCGGGTAACCTCGTACGATGCACGGTTTATGCTGCTGCATCCGGGTACACACAAACGCATTTCGACGTTTGGTCGTCCCTATTTTTCTGGACACAAAAAAACAAGCCCCGCCACCAACAGGCAGCGAAGCTCGTAACGATATCCCACAATCCTTAGACTAGCTAACTCCCCATCCTTCTGCCGTCTACCGCCCAAGCCGCCTTGCCGCACCGTGCGTTTCCATCTCGCGGGACTCGCAGCTGCGGACCACCGGCGGCTTTTAAACAGTTTCTATAACGGCCGGCCATCCGCGATCACTTTTTGCCGTTTCGCATCGCTTCGCATGCTTCCAGCCACCCCAGCACCATATCCGGATTGGAGGCAAAATGCACGTGCGTATAACCTGCGACCAGACGGCCGGCCGCAAAACCTTCCGGCTTCGTGCCAAACCGCCCTTTCGCTTCGTACGCGTAGGCAATCTGCTCTGCCGCCTCGCCGCCGCGCTCGCCCGGCTCAAAGACGGAATAATGGAACTCGTGGCCCCTCGCGGTTTGGCCGCTGCCGAGCATAAAGTTCGCCTCCGTCCCGGTGATGTCCCGGTAGCCAAGCGCCGCCAGCTTCGCCTGCATCCTTACTTTGCCCGGAATAAGGCCGACCATCGGGTATTCGTTCCCCTGGCGGTCCACAATCGCTTCCGTCAAATACATAAAGCCGCCGCACTCGGCCAAAGTCGGAAGCCCGGCCTGCACCCTCTCCCGGACCGAAGCTTTCACGTCCTCCAGCCCGGCCAGCCGCTCCGCGAACTCCTCGGGGAAACCTCCCCCGATATATAACCCGTCAGCGTCGTCCGGCACTTTTTCTCCCGCAAGCGGTGAAAAAGGAACGATCTCGCCGCCGTAATGCTCGATCAGCCCGAGATTTTCCGGGTAGTAGAAATGAAACGCCGGATCTTTGGCGACCGCAATCCGGACGCGCCGGGTGCGTGTTATGGCGGTGTTTGGCTTGAACAGAACCGGTTCGCACGCGACCGGAGCGCTTTCGGCCAGCTGCAGCAGCCGGTCGAGATCGAGATGTCCGGCTATGAGCTCTCCGAGTTTCGCAAAAAACGGGTCCAGCTCCCCGCGTTCCACCGAAGGCACGAGCCCGAGATGGCGCTCCGGAATTTCGATCTGCTCTTCTCGCTTCAAATAGCCGATGACCGGAACGCCGCATTCCTGCTCGATCGCTTCCTTCACGATCCGGTAATGCCCTTCGCTGCCCGCTTTATTGGCGATGACGCCGACGATGCGCGAGCCGGGGGATAGGCATTGAAAGCCTTTGACGATGGCCGCCGCGCTGCGGGCCATGCTCTGCACGTTAATCACCAGCAGCACCGGAGCCTCGAGCAGCCCGCTGATATGGGCGGTGCTTCCTTCATCGGACAGCGGACTTTTGCCGTCGTACATCCCCATGACGCCTTCGATGACGGATATATCCGCCCCCTCGCTTGCCCGGACGAATATTTCCTTGACCGCTTCCGTCCCGACCATCCAGCTGTCGAGATTGCGCGACGGCCTGCCCGTCACCGCCGTATGGTACGTCGGATCGATATAATCCGGGCCGCACTTGAAGCCCTGCACGACCAGCCCTCTCGCCTGCAGCGCTGCCATGATGCCGATCGTCAGCGTCGTCTTGCCCGCGCCGCTCCCCGTGCCGGCGATTACGATCCGCCGCGGAGCAGCCGGCTGCTCCCTTTTTGCCATCGCTTTATTCATGCTATATCACTCCTACAGAAATCGTTACATGGCCCGACTTTTGCTTGGTCAGGTTCCGGTATGTCCGGTTTCCATTATACAGCTTGGCGGCAGGCTGCGCTGCATACGAGAAACGACCGGGCGGCGGTTATTGTCCCGCACATGCCCGGTCGCTCAAGGAAAACTTGCTTCCGCCATTCTGTTACAGTTCCAGCCACTAACAAAACCTAGCGGAAATCAGGAGGAATACGCCGGGCCGTACCGGTCAAAATCGCCGCTTCGATAATGGCGTGGCGTACTTTCGTAACGACTAGCTCGTTGAAAATACTCGGAATAATATACTGTTCGTTCAGATCGGAGTCGGTTACGACCGATGCGATGGCCCGCGCCGCGGCCAGCTTCATCGGTTCGTTGATCGCGCGCGCCCGGCAATCGAGCGCCCCCCGGAATATGCCCGGGAAGGCGAGCACGTTGTTGATCTGATTCGGATAATCGCTCCGCCCCGTCGCCAGGACGCGGACGTGCGGAAGCGCCTCCTCCGGATCGACCTCGGGCCGCGGATTGGCAAGCGCGAAAACGATCCGGTCCGGCGCCATCGTCCGGATGTCTGCAGCTGCAAGAAGCCCGCCGCGCGACACCCCGATAAAAACGTCGGCTCCCGGAAGCACATCTTTCAACCCGCCCTCCGTCGCCTCCACTTGCGGCTGGGCCGCCAGCCAGTTCCACATCGGCTGTTCATACGAACCGCCGCGTACGATCGCCCCGTCGCGGTCGACCGGCACGAGACGTTTCGCTCCGGCGGCCAGCAGCATTTTGCATACCGATACGCCCGCCGCGCCGATTCCGTTTACGACGATGCGCACCTGATCGATCCGCTTGCCCACCACCTTCAGCGCATTCAGCAGGCCTGCCAGCAGAACGACGGCCGTGCCGTGCTGATCGTCGTGGAAGACGGGAATGTCCAGTTCCTCGGCCAGTCGCGTCTCAATCTCGAAGCAGCGCGGCGACGCGATATCTTCCAGATTAATGCCTCCGAAGATCGGGCTGATCGCTTTGACCGTGCGGATAATTTCTTCCGTATCTTTCGTGTCGAGACAGATCGGAAATGCGTCCACCCCGGCCAACTGCTTGAACAGCATCGCCTTGCCCTCCATCACCGGAGCGGCGGCATGCGGTCCGATATCGCCCAGACCGAGCACGGCCGTCCCGTCGGTAACGACCGCTACCGTATTCCGCTTGATCGTTAGCGAATACGCTTTGTTCGGATGATCGTGGATGGCGGCGCATACTTTTGCCACTCCCGGTGTATAGACCTTCGACAAATCGTCGCGGTTGCGGATCGGCATCGTCGGCTGCATCGCAATTTTGCCGCCGAGATGGACCAGGAACGTCCGGTCGGACACGTTGATCAGCTTCATTCCTTCCCGCTGCCGGAGCGCCTCGACGACGTCCGCCTCCGCGGATTCGGCGACATCCACCGTAATATCCCGTACCGAGGAATCCAGACCCGGACGGATAACGTCGATCGACGTAATATCGCCGCCCGCGGTACTGATCGCTGAGGCTACGTCTCCGAACGTAACTTTGCCATGATCGAGCTCCAATCTGATAATGATGCTGGTTTGTGCCATAGTCGGCCTCCTAATATAAATGGAAAAAATCATAAGAAATGTAACGGAAACCGTCTATCCCCCGATCTCCGGCGCCAGAACGACCCTTACTCCCGCCGCTCCTCCGTCTGACGAAGCTGTCCGTATGCCGACCAATCCACCATGTTCTCCAACAAAATCGAGACGAGCACACCCATCAGCAATCCGTTGCCGACGATCGGCCGAATCGCTCCCGCAAATCCCGCGAATGCGTCCGCAGGCACATTCAGAATCGAGATACCGAGCAGAGCGGGAGCCGCGATCCGGTACACCGTTTTCGGGTTAAAGGAATACCCCTGCAAATTGCGGAACGCCGTGCCGAACAGCTGCAAATATACGACGAACAGCACGGCTCCGCCGACGCTGGCCGGCATCGCTGCAAAAAACGTTCCGAGCGCCGGAACGAAACCGAGCACGACAAACAGCGCTCCTCCGAGTACGAGGGCGGAACGGTCCAGTATTCGCGTACTTTCGAGAAAACCGATCGACGACGTATACGGCCCGTAAGGGACGAGACCGAACAAGCCCGCTACGGCGGTGTGGAGCGCCGTCAAATGAAACGAACGCTTATACGAGGCGTCCGTGCTCAAGCGGCCATACAGCTTGTCCGCCGCGCTAAGCGCTGTCACCGTATTCGTCATGTTAATAAGCCCCGCCAATAAAGCGGCGAACATCACGCCGGTTTCGATCCGGGGCGCCCCCCAAGGGAAAAGTATCATACCGGGCCCGGTACCCGCCTGTCCGGCCCCGCTCCCTTCGGCTCCGGGAAACAGCAGCCGATAGGCGGCCCATCCTGCCACCATGCCGATCAAGATCGAGTAGTTGCCAAGCAAACCGCGGCCTTTGATGCCGATCCAGCCGACGAGAATCACGATGGCCGCCGACAATGCGGCAACGGGCAGATCGATCCGTCCTCCGGCGGACACGCCGGTCATGCTTTTAAAAAATACGATAATCAACTGAGACGACAGCAGAAACAAATAAACGAACATAACGACCGGCGTAAACGCCTTTTTCAGCAACGCCCCGAAGCCGAGCGCGCCAAGCAGCGAGGTAAGCGCTCCCGCCGCGATCATGCCGGCGGACAACGCTCCGCCCAGCTCGCCCGGACTCATGCCCATCGAGGGGGCCGCCGCCGCAAGACTCAGGATCAGCCCCCACCAAAGCCCGGCCGGTCCTTCCATCAAGGCGTACCGGTGACCGAAGCAGGCTTGCAGAATGCTGGCCGCTCCGGTCACGACGAACGTCACCTTGACGAGATAAGCGATGAGCCCCGGAGAAAATCCGAGCGCCACTCCGACCGACAGAGGCACGACAACCGTATTCGCAAATAAAAAGAACATCCATTGCACGCCCGCCAGCCAAAATGAAGCGGAGGTCCACTTGTTCACGGCTCCAGCCTCCCCTCTTCCGCCGGACCGGGCCGTCCGAAGCCAGGATCAGTAGATGTCATACATCGCCTGGATCAGCCCGGGATCGGCGGTCCGGGTTAATGCAAGCATCAGAAGCACCCGCGCTTTGTGCGGATTCAAATTGTCCGGGGTTACGAACCGCCCGAGCCGATCGGCCGGCTTGGCGGTAACGACACCGCTTCCGGTACGCGAGGCGCTCACGACGACTACTCCGCGGGCGACGGCTTCCGCCAGCGCCTCGCGGGTGTCCGGGAACATCCCGCCGTTCCCCATCCCGGCGTGTACAATCCCCGCCGCTCCGGCTGCCACGGCGGCCTCGACCAGCTCGCGGGCGCCGTCGCCGTGGCCGTACAGCATATCGACCCGCGGAAGCGAACCAAGCGAGCTGACCTCAAACTCCGTCTGAATCGTATGGCGCCTGACACTGTCGTAATAATACCGGGGGACGCCGTCGACGAGCCAGCCGAGCAGACCGTAATCGCGCTGGCCGAAGGCGTCCGCCGTCGACGTATGACGCTTGGACATATCCCGTGCGGAGCCGATCGCATCGTTCAGTGTAATAAGCACGCCGCGGCCACGGGCGTCTGGATCGGCGGCAAGTGCCACCGCGTTGTATAAATTAAGCGGACCGTCGGCGCTTAACGCTGTAGCGGGCCGCATGGCGCCGGTTACGACGACCGGCTTGCTGCTTTTTACGGTCAGATGAAGGAAATAAGCCGTCTCCTCCAGCGTATCCGTTCCGTGCGTAATGACGATCCCGTCGCAGTCCTCGTCGGCAAGCTCCTCGTTCACCCGGGACGCGAGCCTAAGCCAAAGATCGCCGGTTACGGAAAAGCTGGGTATATTGGCAACCTGCGCGGAGCTGATCTCCGCGAGCCGGTTCAACTGCGGCACCGCTTCCAGCAGCTGCCCGATTCCGATAACGCCTGCTTCGTATTGGGTCGTCCGGCTTGCATCCGTCCCTTTCCCGGCGATCGTGCCGCCGACGGCAAGCACCTTTATCCGCGGCAGCCGGCCGCGGCCCGGTTGTTCATGACTGGTCAAACAGATCGACAACCTTTCCTTCCTTCGTGCGGATCAAGCCGAAGTCGGTAATTTTGAGTGCGGGACTGACCGGCAGCGACAACGTGCTCAGCGACATGATCGGGTTGTAGTGGCGGTAGCCGAGCTTCTTCATCGCTTCACGCAGCTTGGCCGTCTCGAAAGCGAGCTGCTCCAGCGTCGCTTCGGACAGGATACCGCCGACCGGCAACGGCAGGAAGGCGAGCACGACCCCGTCCTCGACGACGCAGTAACCACCTTGGCGCTCGATGACCGTATTGGCCGCGAGCTCCATGTCCACCTTGCTTCGGCCGAGGACGAGCAGATTATGGTTATCGTGGGCGTACGTAGTCGCGATCGCGCCCCGCTGGATCGCATCGCCGCCGACCAGGCCGAACGCCCGGTTGCCGCTTTTCCCGTAGCGCTCCATAATCGCAATCAGATTGTAAGGGCTGTTCTCCCACAGCAGCTCGCCGCCGGCCGTAGGAACCTGATCCATATGCTCTCTCGTAAAAGTCGAGCCGTCCCCGACCAGAATGACCCGGCACGGGATCTCGCGGCTACCCGGAGGGGCCGGTACGGTAAAGTCGGCCGGCCCGACCCGTGGCAGCTTGACGCTCGTATAAAAATCGGCCGGAAACCGCCCATCCGCCGGCTCCTCTTTATACAGTTCCTTGGCATCGTATACTTTGGAGCCGTTTTTGTATACTTCTCCGATCGTAAACCGACCCACATCGTCAAGCAAAATAAAATCGGCAATCCGGTTTGGCGCGATCCGCCCCCGGTCCCGCAAATTCATCCGTTTCGACGGAGTCATCGTAGCGGCGTATATGGCCGCCTCGGGCTTCATGCCCATGCGGATCGCCTTGCGGACAAGATGATCCAAATGTCCGTAGGCAACGAACGTATCCGGCATGACGTCGTCGGTCACAAAACAAAAATGCTCGCTTCGGTCGTTTTCGATCAAATGACGGATCAGCTCCGGCGACATCGACTTCTCCTGAATTTCGATAAACATACCGGCGCGGATACGTTCCTCGAACTCTTCCACCGTCTGCTGCGTATGATCGGAATCGATGCCCGCGAATACGAAGCGGCTCAGTTCAACGTCCACCAGCTTTGGGCAGTGCCCCTCGATCGGGAGCTGCGGATACCGGGTGCGCATATGGCGCAATATCCGGTTCGTCCGGCCTTCCGGATTGGCGGCCATATCGGCGTAATCCATCACCTCGCCCAAACAAACGACGCCGTCCATGCCCATCAGCTCGTCGATCTCCTCAACGTCGATCTTTCCCCCCGTCGTCTCGAGCAGCGTCGCGGGAACCGAGCTCGGAATGCCCCAGAACATATCCGCCGTACAGCTCCGCCCGGCTTCCATCATTTCGCGGATGCCGCGGATGCCGAATACGTTGGCCATCTCGTGCGGATCGGCTACGATGCTTGTTACTCCGCAGCGGATAATCCCGTGGGAGAACGTCCGGGGAGTCACCATCGTGCTTTCGATATGCAGGTGAATGTCGATCAAGCCCGGGATCATCGCACGGCCCCGGCCGTCCAGCACGGCAGCCGCCGCGATCGTCTCCGGTCCTTTGTCGCCGATATACAGAAATTTGCCGTCCGCGACGGCTACGTTGGCCTTACGGAACGTTTTGAGCGCGCTGTTGTACACTTGGACGTCTACGATAAGCAGATCGGCTTTCATCGTTTTCTCCATTTCCATGACGGGATCAGATCTCACAGTACCGGCACCAGCTTTTCCGCCGGGAATCCGAGCGTTACCCGCTCCCCATGCTCGTAAGGCTTCTCACGTCCGTCGTTGACGATGAACTCGCCGAGCTGCGTCTCGACAACGTACTGATACTCGCGGCCCAAATACGTGGTAACTTTGACCGTCCCCTGCGAAACGTTTGCCGCAAGCAACGCTCCATCTTCTCCGATCACGATATCGTCCGGACGGATCGCCCATTTGCCGCTTTGGGTTCCGCCGGTCGAAGCGGATGTGAACGCCGCCCCGGCTTTTGCCGTATCGATAATGTTCTCAAAACCGACGAACCGGGCGACGAATTCAGTTTTGGGCTGCTTATAGATGACTTGGGGGGAATCGAGCTGCTCGATTTCGCCCTTGTTCATGATCGCGACCTTGTCCGAGATCGAGAAGCATTCTTCCTGATCGTGGGAGACATACACGGTCGTCACTTTCAGTTCCTTCTGAATACGCCGGATTTCCATCCGCATCTGTATCCGCAGGTTGGCGTCCAAGCTGCTGAGCGGCTCGTCGAACAGCAACAGATCGGGCTGGATGACTAGGCTTCTCGCAATCGCCACCCGCTGGCGCTGGCCTCCGGACAATTGGGCCGGGTAACGGTCCTCGAATCCTTTCAGGTTGACAACCTCGAGAATGCGGTGCACCTTTTCTTTCGCTTCCTTGCCTTCCGTTTTGCGAAGCTTGAGGCCGAACGCGACATTGTCGTATACGTTCAGATGCGGAAACAGCGCATGCCCCTGGAAGACGAAGCCGAAATTCCGCTTGTGGACGGGAACCTTCGTATAGTCCTTCCCGTCGAACAAAAACTGTCCGTCCTTCGCTTCGTTAAATCCGGCGATCAGACGGAGCGTCGTCGTTTTGCCGCAGCCGCTTGGACCGAGAAGCGATAAAAACTCCCCCTCTTCCACTGACAAATTGAAATTTTTCAAAATATTGTTTTTCTGGTCGTACGCGACCGTAATCTGCTTCAGTTCAATCAGCGCCATGTCGTTACCTCCAGCGTTATATTGGTCCGTACCCGTGCGTTGGTTATATCGTTACTTGGCAACTGTTGCGAAATCATATGCCTGCTTTTGGCACGGAAAGCTTATATTCGCTAAGCAGGTCGATATTTCGCAACCGTTACTTGGTAAAAAATCGTAGGCCGAGCGTCCGTTCGATCGCTCCGATCAAAATGGCCGTCATGATCATTAACAGTACGGAGATGGCGGCGATCGTCGGATCGAAGTAATATTCCACATAGTTGAGCATGCTGATCGGCAGGGTGCTCACTCCCGGCCCGGTCATAAACACGGAGACGTCCACGTTGTTGAACGATTCCAGGAAGGCGAGCAAAATGCCTGCGATAATGCCCGAGCGGATATTCGGCAGCACGACGACAAAAAACGTTTTCAACCGGCTCGCCCCGAGGCTCATCGCCGCTTCCTCGACCGAATAGTCAAAATTCATCAAGCTCGACGAGATGACCCGGATCACGTAAGGGATCATAATGACGACGTGCCCGATCAGCACACCGGGAAAAATCGGAATTTTGTACGTAATGACCAAATATTTCAGCAAGCCGTATCCGAAAACGATACCCGGCACGATAATCGGGGAGATGAAAAACGAGCTAAAAAACGATTGTCCCTTGAATTTGAACCGGCTAAGCGCATAAGCGGCCGGAATGCCGAGCAGAAACGAAATAAAGATGCCGGCCATGGCGACGGTCATACTGATTTTGAACGAGCTCCAGAACATCTCGACGCGGAAAATGTTCGCATACCATTTCATGGAGAACCCGTTCGGGGGAAAAGCCAAATAATTGTCCGGCCCGAACGATGCCCCGATAATGATGATGAGCGGCGCCAGCAAAAAAATATAAATGACAAAAGTAAATAAACCCAGCAGCGTTTGTTTTTCCTTCATCGTCTACCCTCCCTTTACCCGTTCGGATTCAATTTTTTGGCAAGCGAATTGATGATGCCGATCAGCAGAAACGTCAGGGCAATCATAATGGTGGCGATAATCGACGCCGTCTTCCAGTCGCCGAGCGTCATCGTATTCTGGAAGAGCAGTGTCGCAAGCACCCGTTTTTTGCCGCCCAGCAGTTGCGGAGTCGCATAGGCGGTCAAGCTGCCGACGAGCACAAGCGTGCTGCCGACAAGCAAGCCGGGAACGCTTAACGGCAAAATCACTTTAATAAACGACTTGAAACGGGATGCGCCCAGACTGGCCGCAGCCTTCACCAAATCTCCGTCGATATTTTCAAGCACGCCGATCAGCGATATGATCATCAGCGGCAGAAACAGGTGAACGAGCCCGATTATAATCGACGTTTCCGTATACAAGATTTGAATCGGCTTGTCGATCACGTGCAGGTCGAGCAGCAGGTTGTTGATCAGCCCGTTTTTGCCGAGCGTAACCATCCAGCTGAACGAACGGACGACTGCGCTGGTCAGCAGCGGGAAAATCGCCAGCGCCAAATAAATCCCTCTGCGGCTTACCTTCGTCCGCGAAATGTAATAAGCGGCCGGGAAACCGAGCAAAATGCATAAGACCGTAGTAATCAGACTAAGCTTCAGCGTCGTCCACAATATCCCGAGCGTATACGAGTCGGTAAAAAAGGAAATGTAGCCAGCCAGACTGATGCCTTCATCCGTACGGAACGTAGACAAAATGATTAGGGCAATCGGAATGACCATAAAGACGGTCAAAAACAGCGCGCCCGGCAATACGAGCCAATAAGCGGGTTTCTTCATCGGCGTTCTGCCCCCCATCCTTGTTCAAACTTCATCGTTTCCTCCTCCGTCGGCAGCGCCGCTTGAGCGCCCAGCTTCGTGACGGTGATGGCGGCCACTTTGATGGCGTAACGGACGGCGCTTTCGGCATAGTCACCGCGGGCGAGACGGCTGGCGAACGCCCCGATAAACGAATCGCCGGCTCCGGTCGTATCAACCGCATCGACTTTTATCGCCGGATACCGCACAACCCCGTTACCGCAAATGGAAGCCGCTCCATCCCCGCCGAGCGTCAGCACGACGTGTCCGCACGGAAGCGCAGACAGACGGGCTGCCAATAGGTCGAAGTCGGATGCAGGCGCGCCCGTCAGCTCCTCCGCCTCCACCTCATTCAAAATCAGGTAGTCGATATGCTCCAGCATCGCTTCGGGCAACGGCTGCATCGGGGCCGGGTTAAAAACGACCGTTTTGCCGAACCTTTTGGCTGTAGCGACGCTGTGCCGCACCGCCTCCAGCGGAATTTCGAGCTGCAGCACGACGACGTCGCAAGCCTCGAACAAGCCGGCGTGCATGTCGATATCGGCCGGACTCAGATGAACGTTCGCTCCCGGCGCGACGACGATCGAATTGTCACCGTGGCGGTCGACCAGAATCATCGCGGTTCCGGTCGAGACGTTCTCCACGGTGCGGATGCCTTCGGTTTCGATTCGCTCCTTGGCGAGAATCGTCCGCATGTCGTCGCCGAATTCGTCGCTGCCGAAACAGCCGATCATCGAGACCTTCGCTCCGAGGCGTGCGGCGGCGACCGCCTGGTTCGCCCCTTTGCCGCCCATCATTCTATCAAAGCTATGCCCTATAATCGTTTCGCCTATTCGGGGCATGTCGCGGACCTGCGCCACCAAATCCATATTCAGACTGCCAACTACAAGGACAGATCCGTTATTCATCGCAATTTCCCCTCGCATTTATTGCTTCAAATAATGGACGAACATATCCAGAAATTGTTCCTCATCCACCTGCAGGCAAACATCAACGTTCGGTATCCGGTTTAGCCGGTTCTGAAAATCGCACACCGTCTGCCCGTCGCACAGCTCGCTTCGCGTCTCTACGTCGACGAACAGCTTGCGGGTTTGCACGATGCTTCTGTCGATCGCTACCCCGACAGCAAGCGGGTCGTGCAGCGCGCAAGCGCGAACGCCGTTCATCCGGCTGTACCGCTCGATATAATGCGAGGTGCACATCTCTACGAACTCTCCCGCTTCCGTCCCCGCGAGCTGGCGCACATGACTTTCATGGAGCAGTGCCTTTCTCGTCACGTCCAGCCCGACAAGTGTAATCGGAATGCCCGAGTGGAAAACCAGCTTGGCCGCTTCGGGATCGGCGAAGATGTTGTACTCCGCCACGGGTGTCAAGTTGCCCGGACCGGATACGACGCCGCCCATAATAATCAGTTCCTTGATCCACGATCGAAGCTCCGGCTCCTTGCGCAGCGCAAGCGCCATATTCGTCAGCGGCGTCATCAGAATCAAGGACAGCTCTCCCGGATGCTTGCGCGCCTGTTCGATGATAAAGTCGGGCGCATATCCGTCCGCCGCTTCCCCGGGCTCCATCTCTTCCAGCGCGCCGCCAAGGCCGCGGGCTCCGTGTACGCCGGTTTCGTGGCGCGGCTCCCTCAGCAGCGGAAGAGCGGCGCCGCGGATAACGGGAATTTCCCCCTCCTTGCCAAGCAGCTTCAGCACTTTCAACGTATTGGCCGTAGCTTGCTCCAGCGGCACATTGCCGCATACCGTCGTAACGCCGAGGATGTCGAGCCTGCCGCTTTTGACGGCCAGCAGCAGCGCAAGCGCGTCGTCGATTCCCGTATCCGCGTCGATGATCACTTTCTGCATCAGTTATTTTCCTCCTTGCAAATAGTTCAGGATCGATTGCGTGACGACAGCCACTCCGTATTTGAACGCATCGGGATTCACCCTGAATGCCGGATTGTGCCAAGGTACGGCTGTCCCGCGCGCTTCCTCCGCCCATTCGCCCGTTCCCCATTCGATAAATACGGAAGGCACCGCTTGGGCGATATAAGCAAAATCGTCCGCGCTCATATAGCCATGAGGCATTTCGACAACGCTTTCTTTGCCCAGACAAGTTTCGGCTGCGTGCCGGACGATATCGGTCATCGCTTTATCGTTCCAAGTGATCGGGTAACCGCGCACGTAGTCGTACGTAAACGAGCCGCCCCACAAATCCGCGATTCCCTGCAGCAGCACGCCGATCTTTTTCTCCATCATCGCTTGCGTGTCGTCGTTCATCGTCCGCACCGTACCCGCCATATACACGCGGTCGGCCAGTGTATTCGGGGCGTAACCGCCCTTGATTTCACCGATCGTGACGACGGCGTTGTCAAACGGCGATACTTGGCGGGCGACAAGATTTTGGATCGAGACGATCAGCTGCCCGGCCATCGCGATCGCATCGGCGCCTTCATGCGGAGCCGCCGCATGGCCGCCTTTGCCGATCAGATGGATGTAGAACCGGTCCGCGTTGGCTAAGATGGCCCCGTCCTTCAAGCCGAAGGTGCCGGGCGCAAGATAAGGGTTCGTATGAATGCCGATTGCCGCGTCTACCTTCGGATCGTCCAGCAGCCCTTCGGCTATCATCGGCTTTGCCCCGCCCGGATGTTTTTCCTCCGACGGCTGGAACATCAGCTTTACCGTGCCGCTCCATTCGTTTTGCCGTTCCAGCAGCATGGCTGCCGTTCCGAGCACAATCGTCATGTGGGCGTCATGGCCGCATGCGTGCATCGCGCCTTCTCTATTGGAAGCGTAAGCCAGACCGGTTTGTTCCTCGATCGGCAAAGCATCGATATCCGCCCTCAGCAAAATCGCAGCCCCGGGACGCGCCCCCTTCAGCTCGGCGCACAGTCCGGTCCACGCCATCTCTTTATAAGGAATGCCGAGCCTGTCCAGCTCCGACTTTAAAAAAGCTTGCGTCTCGAATTCACGGCCGCTCAACTCCGGGTTCGTATGCAAATGCCGGAACGTGTCGTGTAAATAAGTTCCGAGCTTTTGTTCGACTAATTCAGCCGAAATGACGTTCATGATCAAGTCCCCGCTTTCTCCGGCTGCTGCCGCACAACGGCCTGGCCGGTCCGCAGCGCCGTACAGTCCTATAATTTCTTGAAGCGGCCCGCCTGGACCGCCTCATTGAAACAACCTTTACTTTGAAATGACTTCCCGGTTCCAGCGGTCAATCCACGTTTTCATGTTTTTGTTGACCACGTTCCAATCGACCGTCTTCAGCTTGGCGATAAAATCCGCGCCGTATGTCAAGCCCGACGCTTCCTCTGCGCTCAGCTTGACGTCTTTGTTAGCCGGCGAGTCGACCTTGTCGATCGCATTGGCCTTCTGCACCTGCTCGCTGAGCCAAAAGTCGATAAACTTCTCGCCCAGCTCTTTGTTTTTCGTGCCTTTCACCAAGTTCATCGTGTTCAGGACGGCATAGGCACCTTCCTTCGGAATGACCCATTCCGCGTTCGGGTTCGCCTTTTTGATCGTCGACAGGACGAAGTTTTGCACCGGCGCGATGGCAACCTCCTTCTGGTTGAACATATTGGCCAGATCGGAGCTTTTCATATAATATTTCACGACATTCGGAGCGAGCTCTTTCAGTTTACCGAACGACTTGTCCGCATCGAGGGCGGAAGCCCCGGCTACCTTCGAGGAGAAATCGATGACGAACGGTCCGTCCGTCGTCGTAATATCGGGAATCGCCAGTTTGCCCTTGAATTCGTCTCGCCATAAATCGGCGTACGACTCGACCGGCTTGCTGGCAACCGTCTTGTCATATATAATGCCGGAGCTGCCGATCGTGAAAGCCGGACCGTAGTCGGCACCGTTAGGCGCTTTGGCGATATCGTACAAATGTTCGATATTCGGGATTTTGGAACGGTCGATTTTCTCGAACAAGCCTTCCTCGATCCCTTGGGCGGCATACCCTTCAGCCAGCATAATCACATCGATCTGGTGCGCTTTCATCCGCACTTTGCCAAGCCTGTCCGCGTTGTTGCCGACTTCAAGCTTGATTTTGACGTTATTCGCTTTCTCGAAAGGATCAAATACATTTTTTCTGAGCAAATCTTCGCTGAAGCCCCAGGTCGATACGACGAGTTCCTTCGGCGCGCCGCCCCCCGCTTGCGACCCTGCACCTTCTTTGCTGGACGCGCAGCCGGTCAACACCGTGGTAAGCAGCATGGAAGCCGCAAGAGATACTGTCCAAACCTTCTTCATGATGCGTTCACTCCCGAAAGTAGTTTTTGGTGTGTACTCAAAGTTTCCCCGCAGACAGTTCGTTTACTCGTTATTGCAAAGACTTATCTTATAAATGTGTCGCGACCCCCGAGTCCCCCCTTAACACGCCGCTCTTGCACCGGCTTCTGTCTACCGCCCGAGGCGATTCGCCTCAATGCGGCACTATAGGTAACCTGTTACATATCGATCATACCATTAAATAAAGGGATGATCATTGAAATGAGGTAACGGTTACATATATAATAAAGTCCTCGGTACCGGTTGTCAATGGCAGAAAAAGAGACGGCCGCGAGCGCTTTCACAGTCGGCCGTCTCAGAGACGGGAGATGATCCAAATGGCAAGATGGCACCTTCATTTGATCGTGCTGGGCATCGGACTATTCTTCGTCAACGCGGGCATGACGATGATTATTCCGTTTCTTCCCCTGTACCTTCAAGAGCTTGGCGTTACGGATCCGCATCAGGTTGCGGCATGGGCGAGCGTCATCTTCGCCGCCAATTTTTTTACGGCGTTTTTGTTCCAGCCGGTCTGGGGCAATCTGGCCGACCGGTACGGAAGGAAGCTGATGGTCCTTCGCTCGGGCTTCGGCATGGCGGCGGTGATGACGCTGATGGGGTTCGCCGGAGGACCTTGGCAACTGCTGATGCTGCGGATCGTCAACGGGGTCGTATCCGGCTTTGCTCCGGCCTCGATCGCGCTGATGTCGGCGGGGACGCCGAAGGACAAAATCGGCTTTACGATGGGAACGCTGCAATCGAGCGTCGTAGCCGGTACGATATTCGGACCTTTGTTCGGCGGGTTTATGGCGGATCATTACGGGTACCGCCCGATCTTCTTTATAACAGGATCGCTGATTTTTATCGCTTCGCTGCTGGCCCTGCTGCTCGTTAAGGAACCGGTTGTTGCGGAGAAAACGGCGAAACGGGAAGCGACGCCGCTGCTCCGGGCGTTCCGGCCGCTGTTCGGCGTACGGGAGCTGAATATGCTGAATACGACGACGGTCGTGATCCAATTCGCCCTGCTCGCCCCCGTCGCACTGCTCCCCCTGTTCGTTCAGGAGCTGAGCGGACAAGCGGGGATGGTCGCCTTTTACGCGGGGGTAGTAAGCTCGGTGAACGGACTGTCCAATATGATCGCCGCTCCGCTGCTTGGCCGGCTCGGGGACCGGATCGGCTCCGGCCGCATTCTTCTCTTCTGCTTGCTGGGTTCGGCCTTGCTCAGTTTGCCGCAGGCTTTCGTGCACAGTACCCCGCAGCTGATCGCCGTACGGTTTGCGCTGGGGGTGTGCATGGGGGGCCTGCTGCCGTCCGTCAACGCGCTGATCGGCCGATACGCGCCGCCGAACGGGGAAAGCATGGCGTACAGCCTCAATTCCAGCATGTACGCGCTCGGCAGCATGCTCGGTCCCTTGGTCGGCGGATTCGTATCCGAATCGCTTACGATTCGCGGCGTATTCGTGATATCGTCATTGCTGCTGGCGGCGTGCGCCTTGTGGCTGCGGGGCGGTTTGCTCGCTCCGGCTCCGGACAAGCCGGAACCGGCGAAAGGAGTACGGTGATCGGAGGGTTGTAATCAAGAGAATGTATCGGCTAAAACGGTCTGTGTGGGGTTGCAGCCAAAAACCGTCCGCTAAAAGCACCCGGCGGTTCTTTGTTTTTCAAACCTACCGTTAACTCGTCGGAGAGAGTGGGAAGAGTCCTCCAACCGCCGTTGAAGTCGTGTTGTCTTATCTGGCGGTATGGCTAACGAACCCAGCATTCGTTAACAGAACCGAAAGCAGACGTTTGAACTTATAACGAACTGTTGTTTCGTTATTGCCGCAAATCGGATTGTTTTTTTCCGCTTTCGGCTCAATAACGATGTCCGGATTCGTTAGCCTGGGAAAATGTCGTTTTTCAGCCCATAAGCATGATACGATTCGTTAGAATTCGCTTTTTGCTTGAATACTTTAGCGAAGAGCCGCTCCCACGATACACTTTCCGATAAATTAAAAAAGCAGTCCGAGAGCACCCGGGGGGATGCGATTCGGACTGCTTTTCGTTTCATGCGCCCAGCGTTTTCGTCTAATTTTTTTCGGCACGACGTACGGCGAAGCGCCGCTCCTCTAATCGTCTGCCGTTCCCTCCGCGTTGTTGGCCCGCCGTGTCGTTCCCCGTGCGAGCAGCGAAACATCGCACTCGTACGTTTCGTTATCGATCGTCACGCCTTCGATCTTTTTGATCAGCAGACGTGTGGCGAGTGCGCCGAGCTCGTAAATTGGTTGAGCCACTGTTGTAATCTCCGGCTCGGTAATGACGGTCAAGTCGATGCCGTCGAAGCCGACCAACGCGACCTTGCCGGGTACGGACACGCCCAATTGCTGAAGTTTTTTTAGCGCACCAAGCGCCATCAAATCGTTGCCGGCAAAGATGCCGTCCATATCCGGATGACGCGCCAGCAAACGCTCTGCCGCCTCCATCCCCCCTCGAATGCTGAAATTGCCCGGCTCCAGCAGCGTCGGGGAATACCACGGATAATGCCGGACCGCCTCTTCATATCCAACGAGGCGCTCTTTCGCCGTTGCCGTCTCCTGCGGGCCGTACAGATGGCCGATCTTCCGGCAGCCGTTATCGAGCAGATGACGGACGGCCAGCTTGGCGCCTTCGTTATTATTGGACCTCACGACAAGGCACGGAACGTTTGCAGGCGCCCGGTCGAGCACGACAAGCGGAATGCCGGCCTTGTTCAACTCGACGACGTCGGAGGTGCGCAGCGTATGGCTCGCGAACAAAATACCGTCGACATAACGGCTTTTCAGAATCTGAATGTACTTCTGCTCTTTGTCCGTATCGTTGTCTGAATTGCATAACACGACGGTATATCCGTACGTCTGCGCGACATCCTCGACGGCTCTTCCCAGCTCGGCGAAGAAGGGGTTGGCGATATCGGGAAGAATGAGCGCCAGCGTCTCCGTTTTTTTGCCCGCCAACCCTTTGGCCATCGCGTTGGGCTCGTAATGCAGCATCTTGATCGCCTGCTGTACCTTTTCCTTCGTCTCCTGGTTGACGTAACCGGTCTTGTTCAGAACCCGGGATACTGTCGCTACGGAAACGCCAGCCAGTTTGGCTACATCCCTGATCGTTGCCATAAGTCTCCTTGATTTCCGATAAAAAAGTGATGAGTTGCATCATTTCCGAATATGTGGTATCGGTTACATACGTTTTATTGTAGGGAATGACTCGAAGGTTGTCAAATAGGCTGGCGCCGAAAAGCCCCTGCCGAAATCGGAGGATTCGGGCAAGGGGCTGGGGCGGCGGATGTGATGAAGCTTCGGGCGCCAGAGGGTTATGTCTCTATCATTAAAATATCCCGTACCACGGTGCCGGACGGCAGCTGTTGCTTGGGGATGCGGAGCAGCGAAGTGACGAACGCCTCACCCTTCATCCCCTCGGGAACGGGGTCATCAGCCGTCGGCCGGACCGAAATCGTCAGAAACGGTCGAGCGGGAGACGTCTGGCCTTCTCCGCCGCCGGAGACGGTTACCTTTTCCACCCGAAATCCTTCGTTAGCGGACGGTTTCTTGCCGATGCTTACACAGATATAATAATCGTCTTCGTTTTCGCTGACGAGAAAACCTCCGGGAACCGCCTGCCGGTACAGCTCGTACCGGTCCGGCACATCCCGGCCGGATTCCGCCGCCGAATCGGCCGCTTTCCAGCCATACGTTTCGGAGTATTTCCTGTATTGAAGCTGCTCGTATTGGACCGGCACACTTGCAACTGCCGGGCCGCTCTCTTCCGCAGACACGGTCTGCGAGACCGCAGAACGGCCGGCGTTATCCGTACCGCCAGAGCAGGACCCTGCAGGCAGCGCGATACAAACCGCCAGCAGCAGGCGAACCGCATATCGTCCGTTGCGGAATCGTTTCTCGTTCATAGCCGGTTCAAAGCCCCTTCCTAGCGCGGATGGCGAATATTCAGCACAGCGTCTTCCCGCTTCAGCGGCACCTCGACGGAGTACCCCGGATTCGTCTCATACGATCCGGTATGCGGATTGTACACGTCCAGGCTGAAAGAGGGGAAGTCGGACGGCTTCATTTTCAAAATCCGGATGCGCCCTTCTCCCCCGTTGTCCGTGCACTGCCAGTTCTGAAAAGACTGGAATACCGGGTTGCCGCAGTCGCCGAAATCGGTCCGGTAGCTGACCAGTTCCCGGTCGTGATGGCCGGAAAACACCGCGATCAGATTGCCGTGCTTGCGGAACGACTTCTGCCACATATCCTCTCCGTCATTCGCTCCGGCTGCGCCCTTGTACAGCTTCGGGTTATGGTTATCGCCGGGCTTCGTTCTCTCCCCGTGCTGGTACATGTAAGTATGCGTAATGATGATAACTTTATGGGAGCTGTGCGCCTCCATCACGCTGTCGGCCCAGGCCAGCACTTCGTCCCTGGCCCCGAATTCCAGCGACAGAAACAAATACGGCTCGCCTTCGATCTCCAGCACGGCATAGCTGTTTTCGATTTTCCCCTCTTCATAAGTGCCCTTGAACCACGGACGGTTCGCGTAGCGGTGCGTTCCAAAATAGCGGTTGAACATCGTCAGACTCCGGTCCGTCTTCAATTGGTTATCGTAGTCATGGTTGCCGGGAGTCGCCAGGAACGGAATTCCGGCCTGATCGAACTTCTCGAACGCCTGCGCGGCGATCCGGAACTGTTCTTCGTCGTCCGCACCGTCATCTACGACATCCCCGAGATGGAGTATGATTTGCACGTTCAAATCGGCTGCATTATCTACAATCCACTGCGCCTTCACCGGGTAGATGGAAGGATATTTCGCCGCCAGTATTTGCGTATCCGGAATAATGACGATCGAAAATTCCCGTCTGTTGTCCGCCAATGTGCGTCACCTCTACATTTTTATTGTCGTTTGACTGCTTCCGTGAAACAAAAAAGAGAGAAGCCAAATAATAAACAGCACAGCAAGCTGTCTACTATTTAGAGTTTTCTCTCCTGACTCCACCCTAAACGGTACTTCCTATTCGGTTAGTAAGGCCCGACATCGTACTAGTTATAGCATAGCCGTGAAAATGTTGTCAATCCCGCCAAAAGCGTTTACATGATCTTTGATACGGCACAGCCCCGGCTTTCGGACATTCCCCGTTTCATCCGCTTCCGAAAGCGTCATTGTCCAGCGGTCTCCCGCGAAGACGGAAGCATGGCGACACATTCGATCTCCACCGTCATCCCCGGCGGAAATTGGCCGATCTCCACCGTGCTCCGTGCGGGCGGCTCGTGGGCGAACGTCTCTGCGTACACTTGATCATAAGCTTTGAAGTCGCCGAGATTCCGCAGAAACGACGTCACTTTCACAACATGCTCCAGCGACGTGCCCGCCGCCTCCAAGATTCGCGCCATATACTGAAGCACGAGACGCGTCTGCCGGACAATATCGTCCGGGTACAGCACGTTGCCGGTGCCCAGCTCGAACGGGCAGGTGCCCGCGACGTACACCATATTGCCGGTCTTGACGGCTTGCGAATACGTCCCTCCCGGTGCCGGCGCTTTATCGGTATATACGATTTCTTTTCTCACAGATAATCCCTCCGTCGTTCCGCGAAAATAAACTCAGGCGTTTTTGCCGAATACAGCCCCGCCGTCCACATAAAGCGGCGCCCCCATCACAAAGGAAGATTCGTCGGAGGCCAGAAACAAAGCCGCTTTGGCGACATCTTCGGGCAGCCCGAGCTCTTCGCTCAGCTGACGTTTCTTGATGGAGGCGATCGCCTCCTCGGGGTCGTCGTACGACTTGCGCAAATACTGCTCAACGAACGGGGTGAAAATCGTCCCGGGCAGCAGAGCGTTCACCCGGATGCCGTACGGGGCGTAATCGACCTGCATCGATTTGGTCAGCGCAAGCACCGCCCCCTTCGTCGCGGCATAGGAAGCCCGGCGCGCAAGTCCGATCTCGGCCACGCAGGACGACATGTTGATGATCGCCCCCCGCTTTCGTTCCATCATATGGGGAATTATATATTTGCTAGGCAAATAAACGCCTTTAATATTGATGCTCATGATCCGGTCCCAGACGTCCGGCTCGATCTCGTGCAATCGGCCGACACCGCTGATCCCCGCGTTGTTGAACAACACGTCGATCCGGCCGAACCGCCCCAGCGCCCGCTCCGTCATCAGCCGGATTTCCTCCGGATTCGTAACGTCCGCCTGCAGAAACACGGCCGTTCCGCCCGCTTCTTCGATCCGTCTCACCGTCTCGGCGCCTTTGTCCGTATCCAGATCGTTTACGACAACCTCCGCTCCCTCGGCGGCGAACAGCAGCGCCGTACTTTGTCCGATGCCGGACCCCGCTCCGGTGATCAGACATACTTTCTCTCGCAGTCTCACGGGTTCTCCTCCTCTGCTCTTGCTTCCTGCCAGTTGCCGGCCGCGGCTAAGCTTGCGGATATTCCTCCCGGCCGCTCGCGCAAGAGCGGATGATCGCCTCGGCTACCGCGATCCCGTGCACCGCATCGTCGAACGACGTATACTCGGGCTTCGTACCGGCCGCCACGCAATTGCATATATAAGTAAGCTGCTCGCGCAGCACGCCGAATGCGCTACCGTTCAGCGTATGGTGAATAAAATAGTCCGGCGACGTCCGTCCCGCCCCGTCCCACAGCTGCAAATTCGAGCCGCTGTTGGCAAATTGGGCCGTTCCGTTCAGCCCGATCACTTCCGCCGCGTCGTTCATCACGATGCCCGCTTCGTCCGGCGTCATCCAGTTGCTGTGCAAAAACGCCATCGTCCCGTTCTCGAACTCGAGACAAGACCATAAAATATCCGGGACGACTTCGTCGTTAACCGCCTTGCCGTAAGCTTTTACCGTTTTGACCCGGCTGCCCGCATACCAGATGGCGATATCGAGATCGTGCACCGTCAGCTCGAACACGGTATGCGTCCGTTTGTACGTGCGGAACATCCCCTTCGTCCGGCCCCGCTTCAAGTACATGCTCTGCGGCTCGCCGATCCGGCCCGATACGATCGCGTTTTTGATATCCGCGTAGCGCGGCTCGAACCGGAGCAGATGCCCGGCGAATATGAATTTGCCGTTACGCTCCGCGGCCGCAGCCATCTCCGCCGCCTCCTCCAGCTTGGTGGATACCGGCTTCTCGACCAGCACATGCTTGCCGGAATTAAGCGCCGCGACCGCAGGACCGCAATGCTCGTGCTCGAACGTCGCGATGCTGACCAGATCGATGTCCGTACGCTCCAGCAGCTCCTCGCTTTTCGTGTACACGTTCGGCACGGAATATTTGTCGCCCAGTTCCTTTACCCGCTCCCCGTTACGGTCGCATAATGCGACGACCTCCACCTGCGGCATCGCATGAAACGCTTCCAAATGACAGCTGCCCCAGCTGCCCAGCCCGATAATCCCCACTCTCACTTTGCTCATCCGTTTATTCGCTCCTTTAGTATCGCGCTAACTTTTATATATTATATATAATGCATGTAATAGAATTATATCGCCTTCAACCGTTCGTTTCAACCTCTTTTTACTAGACCGGCTGGAGGGGAGCTTGGGGTGCGGGGTTAGTTCGGAGGGCGGAGGGCCGGGTACGGGTTGCGGGTTTGGGTTTGGGTTTGGGTTTGGGTTTGGGTTTGGGTTTGGGTTTGGGTTTGGGTTTGGGTTTGGGTTTGGGTTTGGGTTTGGGTTTGGGTTTGGGTTTGGGTTTGGGTTTGGGTTTGGGTTTGGGTTTGGGTTTGGGTTTGGGTTTGGGTTTGGGTTTGGGTTTGGGTTTGGGTTTGGGTTTGGGTTTGGCACCCTCAGCTGCAGCAATATACTTTTTATCGTCATAGATCGATGATATAGTTAAGGAGAAATGAAAATTATTTCTGACCTAATATACGAAATATTACAAAAAAGCGAGGGAACCCCCTTGTCGAGCCTATCCGCTTACGTCCCGCACGATATGTATTACATGTACTGGGAACGAAAGGAAAAATTTCTGCTGTATGAAGATATTGACGAGAACTGGACGATATATGCTGTTGAGAACGGGTCGTTTTACTATGAAATCGGGGAAGAGCAGGGAACCGCTTCTTTGGGCGACATCGTGATTTGTCCTCCCCGAACCCCTTTTAGACGTGTCGTTGTTTCCCCGCTGTCCTTTCATAATATAAAAGTCGCGTTGCGTCTTCCCGAACAGGAGACACGGCCGGAATCGCACGAACCTCCATTGTTCCCGGGACGGAAAGTCAGCATCGCCGATTTGGAACGTCTGCGACTCAACTTTGACCGTCTAAAGGTGCACAAGTTAAGAGCGACACCATCCGGACGCCGAAAAATAAGCCATTATATTCTCGATATCTGGTACTTGATCTGCGACGAATGGGGCGATGATAACCAGACAGTAGCGCATGAGATACCGCATGCCGTACATGATCCCGATATGGCCTGGGCAGCGCAGGAATTGAAACGGCATGCTTTCGAAGAACTGCAAATCAAACAGCTTGCCGCAGTGCTTGGACTGACGCCTACCCAATTTACAATCCGATTCAAAAAGGTCTTCTCTACCACACCCCATACCTACATGACGTCATTAAGGATGGAGAAAGCCTGTACCCTGCTGCTGGAAACACAGATGAATCTGAACCAGATTTCGGAGTGCTGCGGGTACCAGAACGGGTATTATCTGAATCGGGTGTTCACCAAGGAAATGGGCATAACGCCGGGGAAATACAGAAAAATGCATCAGATTTGATTCCGGATAAGAGAACTTCCTCTAACCTGAAGGTGGGGAAAACTCCGCCATCGTATTTCACCGCGATTCAGGTGTCTGCCCGATGAACCTTAGGCGCCAGAAACGGCGCCATTTTTTTATCTATCCTTAGCTGTGTATGAATGCCCTACGTTTCTTGCTCCGTCCATTCGAGAGCATGTCTGCCCGGGGGACAAATCCGCCCTCTGACGATCGCTTCGCTGCCCTCGGGCACAACCAGCTCCAAGCTGACCTGATCCTCCTGCCTGCGCACATCGATATGAAATTCCCCGGCAGGAGTGGCGACCGTTCCCTTGGCATGCGCCATGCCGAACAACCGGGGAGCTACATGCACCCGTTTGAAGCCCGGGGCCGCCGGACTTACCCCAAGAATCTGCTCCGCCATAAATACGATCGGCATCGCTGCCCAGGCATGGCTCGCGCTTTGATACCGCACGTCCCCTTGTGCCGTCCGGTAAAATACTTCCCAGTTTTCCCATGTCGTCGTAGCCCCCGCCTCCACCATGGCGCCGTACCTTTCGCGAATCATCTGCAGGACGAGACCGGATTGCCCGTGCGTGGAAAGCGCGCGGTATACGCTCAGCATAAAGTAGGGACTGGCTTTAAGAACCGGATAGCCGGCTTCCCGGAAAAATACGTTCCGCACGATGCGACCCGCTCGTTCCTCTCCCGGGCGGTGCAGATGAAGCAGCGCGAGACTGTTCGTAATCTCGCTGACCTTTTCGCTTTTTTTGCCGTTCACGGCGCAATCGGCGTAACCTCCTGCGGCTTCGTTCCATAAAAGCCGTTTGATGCCGTCCTCCACCCGATCAGCCAAACCTCCGAAGACGGCTGCCGCTTCCGCATCGTTTTCTTGATAGGCGAAATGGACGGCGACACGCAAAGCCTCCACATATTGCAGGTTAAGCGCGCCGATAATACCGCCCCTCGCTACATCCGGGGCCGATCCCGCCGGCAGTTCCCCCCAATCGATAAACGACCAGTACGGAACATCCTCCAGCACGCCTTCCTCGTTGATATACGCAGTAAACCAGCGAAGCGCCAGGACGATGTTCGGCCACCACTCGGCGACCTTGCTGTTGTCGGCCGTATAGAACTCGTAGTCGCTGAATGAACAAATCCACTGCAGGCAAAAAGACGGGATGGGGGGAAAGTTATGATGGCCGTCCGGATACCGCGATTTCGTCATCCCCGATTCATCCTGGGATTGCCCGATCTGCATGAGCAGCTTCGCGTGCAGCCGGCTGTCGCCGGTAAAGTAATAGTTGTAAATCGACTGTACGCGCCCGTCCCCCATCCACTGCTGCTGTTCGCGGCTGGACGAGTCCAGAAAACCGTCCTGCATGCAGCAGCGCAGCGTATGCGCCGATATCGTCCATATGCGCTCCAGCTCGTGATCCGGACACGCAAAACCCGAGGTTCGGGATGCGGGGTAATACCTCGTCCGGATGCCGACACGATGGAACGTAAGCGGCCCCTTATGATTCCGCACGCGAATCTGCACGTAGCGGAACGCCTTCCAGCCGAAGGCCAGCTCCAATTCGTTGCGTCCGCCGGCGAGAACGAACCGGTCGAAGGAGCGGTTGTTGTTCGCATTCAGCAGCGCTTTACCTTCCCATAATTCTTCGGCATAAACCACATCGAGAATATCTCCTTCCGCCCCGGTCACGTCCAACTGCAGGAAACCCACTTCCATGCGGCCGAAATCAAAGGTGACAACGGATGCCTTTCCTTGCTCTGTCCGCTGCACGGTATATTCAGCCGTCCCGACACTGTCCATAGAAGAAACGGTCAGCCCGGCTTCCTCTTCCATAATCTGCTTATGCAGCCGATCCACCGCCTCCGGCCGTTCGCCCAGCTCGCCGATCCCTGCGATACGGCAAGCAGTAACCTCACCTTCTTCGAGCAGCGGAATGTCCCGCGGGACGAGGTTCCAGAACGGCGACAATTGGCGGTTCCGCGCTTTGGCCGACATCCAATCCCCATCGTCGTATCCGGGCTGCTGCCACTGGCCGTCCTCGAGCCGCGCATCGTAAACTTCCACCGGTCCTTGACAGCCGTTAATACGCGGTGCATTCCGTTCATAGGCGGGATGCAGGCTGCATTTCCAGCTTGCGTCGCTGGCGATCCGCGTGCAGCCCCCGTCCTCCTGATCGACCGTACATTCCACCAGCAGCGCCGGAATCCGGTGAACGGATTGTCCCGTGCCGTAACCGTAGTGGAGAGCGAGAACGGCAATCGTATTAGGTCCGGGTACAAGCAGGGCGCTAATCTCCCATACGTCGTAATATTGCCAGCGCGGATCGCTCCGGCACGGTCCCCGGCCCACGTAATGGCCGTTGATGTACAGCATGTACCGGGAGTCGGCAAAAATCCGAAGCTCGCTTCGTTTGGCAGTCCCGGGCAGTTCGAATTCGTGACGGAACCGGCAAAACGAATTTTTTGGCTGCTCGTAATGCGTTTCAACCTCGGACGGATGCCAGATGATCGACGTTCGGCGATCCCACGGGATTTTTTCATGTACCGGACGCTGGCGGAAAAAACGATGCATCCGGCTTTCCGCGGCATGACCTTCCCTGGCGGATTGCGGTTCTTTGGCAGTCATCGAATGGATCATCCTTTCATTTGTTTCGGGCTGATTGTTCTTGCACTTCGTCGTATTTTTTCTGAATCGCTTCCTGTGCATTGCGATTTGCAGTATTGACGTCCAGCTGATTGGTGTTCATTCCCTTGATCTGGGCGGCAAGCACGGCGTCCCCTTGCTCCGTAATTTTGTCCGCGACATAAATCGACGTCTTGCGGTTCTTCACTGCGTCCACATGCTTGCCGAGTTTCTCTCCTTTCTCGAAGATAGCCACCGTATCCTCCTGCAGCTCGCCGCTGAGCAAATAAGAGAGCACCTCAAACGCCGCTTCCTTCTTCTTGCTGGTCGATGTGAGAACGAATACGCCGCCTTCGGGCGGTACTACTCCCGGTGCATCCGGAAAGGACGGAAAGGTCGCGATATCCCAGCGGAATTCCTTGTCGTATTTCTCTGCGTTCAAGAACAGCTCCCGCACCGAGCCCGCCCACATGGCAAAATTCTTGTCATTCGTGAACGTCGTGATGCCGTTTGGCGGCGCCACTCTGTTTTGTTCGTCATAGAGTCGTTTATTCACGCGAAAGAGGTCCACCCATTTCTGCCCGGACAAGTCGACCTTTCCCTGCTGGTTGACGTAATTGAGTCCCTGCTGCCAGGTCAGGACGCCGGACGGATTGTTCACATGCAGCCCGTAATAGGCTTGGCCGCCATCCATCCGCGTCAGTTTTTTGCCAAGATCGATCGCATCATCCCACGTCATTCCGTCTTTCGGGTACGCTACACCGAATTGATCGAATCGATCTTTATTGTAGGCGAGCGCATAGGTCGAGTACGTTTTGTTCGTGGAATCTGGAAGAGCAATCAGTTGTCCGTTGCCGCTGTAGCGCCGGATCGATTCCAGGTTTTCCGGGCGAAACTTGTTGAGATCGAATTGGTTCGCAGAGACCATCGGACTTAAATCAGTGCCCAGCTTCAACTCCTGCACTTCGGGAAGCTTTCGGTACACCACATTAATCAAATCCGGCATATCGTTGGAAGCAAGCAGCTTCTCCAGTCCCACGTTCACGCTTTTGTATTCGAACGTGACATGCGGGAATTTCGCCTTCACCTGCGGATTTTCCGATATTTTCAGCTTAAATTGCTCTTCCGTCCCCGTCATTCCGAAAACGAGCGTGACCGGCTCATTGCTTTTCGGTTTTGCAGCGCCCGGTTCAGGCGCTCCTGTTGCTGACGGATCATTTGGCTTGCCGCAAGCGGCCAACGAGCATATAACGAAAGCGCTTACCAAAGAAACCTTCCAGAATCTTTTCATCTTTTCCATCGACTCCCTCTTCTTCGCAACTTTTTGGACAGCATCATAACTACGCTACAAACGTTCGCAACATTCGCTATCTATTTCTTTTGAGCAAATTCCGCGTTTCACTATTTATCGCCCGCATTCACGAAAAACCGGTATTAAGGAGGCGCCTCCAACCTATTCTTCATTTGCATTATAGAATTAATCCAGACCGATAAAAATGCATTTTCTATTTTCAAATCATATACAAACTGTCGACTGCACCTTCAAGCTGTTCCCGGACAGGTGTTCCCTTTTCCCCGGGACGGTTTTTCTTGCAGTCCTTACGATTTCGGAAAAAACGGATAAACTAAAACGCCCCATAGACGGAACGTACGTTCTGTCATATAATGGATAAACATCTGGTCATTTCAGGAATCAATTCTATATTTGGGAAGCGAGGAATCGGTATGATCCGAGAAACGGAAGTGCCGCTGTACCATGACGGACGGACAGACGCGACTCCTGAACAAGCCGCCTACGATCCGGCGCGGTTAGCCAGGCTCGACGAGCATTTGTCGGAGCTGATCAGTCACAATAAGCTGCAATGCGGCAGCTATTTGCTGGCGCGAGACGGGCGTATTTTCGCGCACCGGGCGATGGGCAAGCTGACTTACCGGGAAGGCAGCCCGGACTTGATGCCGGACAGCATCCGCAAGACGTATTCGGTCACCAAGTTTTTCACCGCGGTCGCCGTCATGCAACTGATCGAGGAAGGCAAGCTGTATTTGGAACAAGCGGTGTCAACCGTGCTGAAGCCGTTCGATACGCCGCTGCACCGGTCGATTACCGTGTTTCACCTGCTTACTCATACATCGGGCGTATATCCGGACCCCGGCTGCATGATGGAGCCGTATCCGACCGCCTGGTTCGGCGGTTTGAAGGGGTACGACGATTGGGTTACGAATGCGATATCGGGCCCGCTCTCCTCCAAACCAGGCGAACAATACGCCTACTCCAGCTGCGGCTATGCCATTTTGGGCGAGATCATCGCCAAAGTGTCGGGCATCCCGTACGAGCAATACATACTCGAGCGCATCCTGGAGCCGCTCGGCATGACGCGGACGTTTTTCAAGGTGCCGGTCCATTTGCGCGATGAAGTATGCGTGACGAGCGACTGGCAGGTCGAGGAGCTGGAGTGGAGCGAAGAACGCGCGGACGGTCCTCCCCCGGCCGGAGGCGGCTTGTATTCGACGCTTGAGGATATGTGGAAGCTCGGACAAATGATGCTGGACGGCGGAACGTTCGGCGGCGTCCGCATCCTGAGCCGGAAATCGGTCGAGGCGATGACCAAAAATAAGCTGTCCGGCGTCAAAACCCACGTATGGGGAAGCCACGTTACCGACTACCAGTTCGGGCTCGGCTTATTCCTGACCACGCCTACGATCGAGACGCCGGGAACGTACGGGCACGAGGGCTTCGGCCGGTGCGGCATCAAGGTCGACCCGGAGGAGCGGTTCGTAGCCGTATTTATCGTACCGACCGGGATTCAATGGGCCCCCGAATCGGTCATCGGAACAAAAGCCGTCATCTGGTCGGGCTTGCTGTAATCACGAATCGACGACGAAAAGAGGGATCGCTAATGGCAATCGAACAGCAGCATGCAAGCTCCATCCATCTGGGGCATACGGACGCAAGCCCGTCCGAGGTAGGCTTCGACGGCGGACGGCTTGAGGTGCTGGACCGGCATTTCCAACAGTTGATCGGGGACGGAAAGCTCCAAGCCGCCTCCTATTTGCTTGCCCGACATGGCAAAATATTCGCCCATAAATCGATGGGCCGAAGAGTCGGGTTCGAGGATGGCGGCGATCTGCAGCCGGACTCGCTGCGCCGAATCGCCTCCACGACGAAAGCGTTTACAGCTGTCGCCGTCATGAAGCTCGTCGAAGACGGCAAGCTGTATCTCGAACAGCCCGTATCCACGATTTTGCCGGAATTCGACACCCCCTTGCATAAAACGATCACCGTGTTTCACCTCCTCACGCACACGGCGGGCATTTGCCCGGACCCGGGCTATTACTTGGAGCCGTATCCGCGGGGCTGGTGGAACGCGAGCGAGCAGGATAATTGGATCAAGGGCGTCTTGTCCGGTCCTCCGCGAAGCAAGCCCGGGGAGTTTTACAACTATTCCAGCTCGGGCTACGGCATTCTCGGCGAATTGATCGGCCGCGTAACCGGCATGCATTACAACGACTACGTCGAGCAGGCGATTATCGGGCCGCTAGGGATGGACCGGACCTTTTTCGATGTGCCGGAACCGTTCCGCGACGAAGTATGCCTTGTCGCGCCGTTCGACGCGGAACGTTTGACGACGAGCACGAAGCAGCCGGGCAAAATGCCGCGTGCCGGAGGCGGATTGCATTCCACGCTGACGGACTTATGGAAGTTCGGTCAAATGATGCTGGACAAAGGAGCGTTTCGCGGCAGCCGCGTCGTCAGCCGGAAAACGGTGGAGGCGATGACCCGCAACCAGCTGTTCAAGGTACCGGCATACGCCTGGGGCGTGCAAATTCCGTCCAAAAACTACGGGCTGGGGCTCAATTTGTTTCTGGAGAGAGGCGAGCTGAAGACGCCGGCGACGTTCTCCCACGAAGGGGCGGGCCGCTGCGCGCTGCATATCGACCCCGTCGAGCAGCTGGTCGCCGTCTATTTCGTGCCGACCGCGCACGACGGATTTTTGCCCGAATCGATTATCCATCCGAGCAATATCATTTGGTCGGGCTTGCGTTGACATGCTGCGGGTATTAAAATCCGTCGCTTTCGTCACCTACAAGGAGTGGGCGGCATATCGTTCGCATATGGCCGTCTCTCTCTTCGTAGGGCCCGTTCTGTTTCTCGTTCAGCTGCTCATCTGGCAGGCGGTGTTCTCCTCGAGGGATACGGTCGGCGGATTGAATCTGACGCAAATGCTGACCTATTACGGCATTATAACGGTCATCCATTATGCCATCTTCGACTTCGCCGACTGGAATTTGCAGATGCTGATCCGCACCGGCAAATTTCTCACCTTCCTGCTCAGGCCGGTGTCGCACCGCTGGTTCGCCTTGTCGCAGAAAGCGGGCCACCGTCTGCTCGGCTTTTGGCTCGAGCTCGTCCCCGTCGCCCTTATTCTGTACTTCGGCTTCCATATCGATCTGATACCCGAGTATCCGGTGTGGGCCGTCATATCGATTGGCTTAAGCTTTCTGATGATGTTTCTCGTCAATTACTGCATCGGCCTCACCGCCTTCTGGCTGACGAACGCGCACGGGATTCGCGGGATGTTCCATCTGCTTCGCGACTTATCGGCAGGCGTCTTGATCCCGCTCACCTTGTTGCCGGATACGCTGCAAAAAATCTTGTTCGTGCTGCCGTTCCAATTTATCGTGTACGTGCCGACCCGGGTGGTTATCGGCTCTTACGAGTTAGGGGGCATAACGATGTCGATCCCGCAAATCGTTGCCGTTCAGGCGGCTGCCGTTCTCGTCATGTGGCTCGTCTCCGAATGCTTGTGGCGGCTCGGAATCCGGCATTTTACGGGGGTGGGAGCATGACGAAGACGAATGGGCTTGTCGCCTATGCGGAAATCGTCAAAACATCAATCGCCAGCCGAATGGCCTACCGCGGCGATTTCTGGATCAGCTCCCTGATGACGATCGCCGGGGAGCTGGTCGTGCCGCTCCTTACGTTTCTCATCTATCGCTCGGGCGCTTCCTTCCCCGGGTGGAGCCTGAATGAGGTGCTGCTCATTCAGGCGGTGTTCCTGCTGTCCAAAGGCATCGCCTTTCCGTTTTTCTTCGGGATCGTCTGGAATACGCTCGACAGAGTCCGGGAAGGAACGTTCGATCTGCTGCTCATCAAGCCGCGCTCCGCGCTGTACATGGCGCTGGTCACCGGCTTTCAGCCTGACGGCTTAGGGCGTCTGCTGGGCGGCGTGCTGCTGCTCGGAGTGGCCGCTTCGCTCGTTCCGGCCGCAGGAATCGCCGGCTGGCTGTTGTTTGCGGTGCTGATGCTACTGTCGGTCATGGTGCTATTCTCGTTCGCGCTGTTCATGTCCGGCCTGCTGTTCCGCTGGGTCGGCAGCAGCCGCGTCTACGACATATTCGATTCGGTCACATCGTTCGGGCTGTATCCCCGGACCGTCTTCTCGAAATCGTTCGTCGGCCTCGTGCTCCATGCCGTTCCGGTCATGATGATCGGCTTTATCCCGGCGTCCGCGCTGCTCGGCAAGCTGCCGCAAGACGTATGGATCGCCGCTGCCGTCAGCTTCGCCTTTTTCCTGCTCAGTCTGGCGTTCTGGCACCGGATGCTGGGCAACTATACGAGTGCGGGTGGTTAAGTTTAACATGAACATGCTGATCGAAGTACGCGAGCTGTGCAAAACGTATACGACGCATCAACGCGGCCATACGTTCAAGGAAGCTCTGAAAAGCCTGGTTTTCCGCAAAACGGTCGAGGTGCCAGCCGTGAAAGGCATCTCGTTCCAGGTGCGGCAAGGCGAAATCGTCGGATTTCTCGGCCCGAACGGAGCCGGCAAATCAACGACGCTCAAAATATTAACCGGCGTGCTTCATCCGACCGCAGGCGAAGTCCGAGTGATGGGATACGTCCCCTGGAAGCAGCGCAAAAGCTACGTCGCTCGCATAGGCGCCGTATTCGGCCAGAAATCCCAGCTGCTGTGGGATATTCCGCCGCTCGACGCCTTTTATATGAACAAAGCGATCTACTCGATTCCGCAGTCCGAGTTCGAAGAAACGCTCGAAGAGCTGACGGCACTGCTCGATGTCCGGGACGTGATGCGCAAGCCGACGCGACAGCTATCGCTAGGGGAACGGATGAAATGCGAATTTATGATGGCGATGCTGCACCGCCCGCAAATCGTCTTCCTGGACGAGCCGACGATCGGCCTCGATGTGATCGCCAAGGACAAAATCCGCGAGTTCATTCTGAAGATGAACCGCAAAGGCGTCACCTTCATCCTGACGACCCACGATCTCGACGATGTCGAGCATTTGGCCGAGCGCGTCATCGTAGTCAATCACGGCGAAGTCGTCTTCGACGATACGATTCAAGCGATGCGGGGCCATGTCGGCGGCGGGAAAATGATCCGTCTGCTGACCGCGGAGCCTTTCCCCGAGCTGCAAATACCCGGCGTTACCGTGGTACGGATGCTGTCCGAGCATGAGGCCGAAATCGAGTTGAACACGGGCGTTCTGAATATCAGCGAATTTATCGCGACGATGAACGGCATGTGCACGCTGCTCGATATGTCCGTTCAGGAGCTGACGATCGATCGGGTCATCAAACAATTGTATTTGACGCATTCGCCACGAACGGATGGATGACGCACTTTTCCATTGTCGATGGGGAGATTCGAAGCAAAACGTAAGGGCCGGAGAAATTGTTCAATCGGTATTTCCCTGCAAAAAGGACCTCATCCTCCACTTGGCCGTGGAATTGAGGTCCTTTCGGTTTCGGAGCTCGGTTTGGAGCTCGCTCCAGTACTGCCGGGCATTTGGGGACAGCCCCTCGTGTATGGAACTCTGCATAGTGTGCCTAGTCCGCGCCGGGGGCCGCCCGTTCCTACGAGCTGGAATAGCTTTTATGCTTGCGCCTGTAGTACTTGTAACCCTGATTATGGTGATACTGGTTCGGATGCTGGTTCGGATATTGGTTTGGATATTGGTTCGGATGCTGGTTTGGGTACTGGTTCGGGTTCTGGTTCGGATATTGGTTTGGGTATTGGTTCGAATACTGATTCGGGTGCTGATTCGGATAGTTCGGGTAATGCGGCGGGTAACCGCCTTGTCTCTTATAGTAGTCGCTGCTGGAATATCTCGAATAGTGTCTTTTGGAGCTCAGCTTCTTATGCAATAAATCTTGTAGCATTCGTTTTAACATTGGCGTATCCTCCTTCGCCTTTTGGTTGTTATTACGCAGAAAATGGGACTTGGTTTCAAAGCTGCAAAATAATCAGCTTACGGGGCTTACGGGCTTACGAACCTAGGACCCCTTATTTGGCTAACATGCAGCGATTTGGATTTGTTACGAACTCCAGAGATGCTATTTCCTGCATCAGTTCGCACTCCCGCCCATGTTCAACTCCATAAGGTAGCTGGGATTCGTTAGATCTGTTATGAAGTCTTGTTACGGCTATAAGAACGATACGGTTCATTAGCTCAAGACCTTAAGCTCATAAGCTCGACCTGCGGGTTTGCGTTTTTTACGCCGGAGGACAGAAGTCGCAATAGCTCGCTCGTCCAAAGCCGTGTATAAAAAAAGAGCGGCAAACCGCTCAAAAACGATTCTGTACATTGTGTACCCCAAATTACGTGCGCCGAATCTTCAGACCACGGCGTGCTGAAGCTTGCCGATCGGTCCTTCGGGATCGGCTATATCCGCTATTTCCGTATACGGAATCGGGAACGTCGGGAACCCGTAAGCGTAGGGCGTATATTCGTACAATTGGAAATACACGACAAGCTCGCTCGGAGTTAAATAATAGTCCTGATCCGGACCGACTCCCTTGAACGCTTTACCTTCCAGGATCGGCATGTCGTTCTCCTCGATTTGCCGCTTTAGAATCGCGTCAATATGTGCCTTATACCCGCTCCCATCGCGGAACAGATCATCAAAATCGTAATCGTCCCCGTCCCACAAGTCCATCGTCAGCGACTTTTGCAGCGTGATGCCGTGAGCCGCTCCTTTTGCATAGGCGTAGTTTTGGAACACAATGCTGATCAGCCCGTTTTCGTTCAGCATGACCTCATAGATGCCGGTCATTTCCTTGTTTTGGTCCTCGACATACCCCTGATCGCGAATCATCTGGTAGACGAGCTTCAGAATCCGGTCGTTGATCTCATGCTGCGCTTTCCGGTTCGGCAGCCCGGTCAGCTGCGGATAGCGGATTTGCAGCCGCGGCTTGATCATCACTTTTTTCGATATTTGGGCCGATAAATTGCGGAATTCCATCATGGCGACGGTACACCTCCTCCTCGCGGATCTTCGCCTAGTACTACCGATATTCAGCAGCAAGGAAAAGGTGCGCGCAAGATTGTATTTTTCCGGGAGAAGCCACAATTAAGCCTCGCATGATTTGAGAAAAACCTTTCGATAAAAACGTCCGGGCGATCCTTTGATGTACGAGCTATACGTTAGGTGCACGGGAGACAGTGGGCACCTTCGGTCGGGAGCCGCTCGTTGATGGGGGTTGACGGCAACATACTCGTCTTCAATGAGGCTCGAAACCGTAAACCTCGTTCTTGCGGGCAAGAGTGTTCCTCTTCGCTGAACCGTATGCCCCGCGGGGAAATGTATGCACGCGGCTCTGAACAAAATAGGAGGCTTCGGCGAGGCTGTCGATTCATTATGGACAACCAAGTGGAAAGGGAAAAGTTACCTTCCACCGCTCCTATTCCGTGTCGATGCGACACTTGCTGACTCGACCGGGAAAGAGGCTCTGAACTATCAAAAAAACCTCCCTGCGTCCGGAAGGCTCCCTTTGTTCGTATTCGGCTCGATTCGGACTTAGTTTCCTTTGTATTCCTGGCATGACAAGCAGGTCGTCACATTGACGCAGGTCGGATGGATGGGACCGGTAAACTTGGTGCAATAAATGGGGGTTTTGTACTCCACATTCGAGGAAATTAAGGAGCAATATTTGCAATTGCCGATCAGTTCGACCGTTAACCGGTGCAAATCGGTTTTCAACTGCATTACTTCGTCGTTCATACGCGCATCACCCCCAGATTAAGGTCACGAATGACGTCAGGCACCGCTTCTCTCCAAGCGTTCCTAAGCCTCCGACACAAAAAAAGACGACGCCCTAAAGCGACGTCCGTCCGGTTTGATGACGACATGCATCAGCTTATGGGCAACCCGGCTGTCATGGCGAAGTTCGCTGTAGACCCGTGGCTTTGCGCCCCTGGCTTTCGCCCAGGTTTGCCTTTATCCGATAATTCCTATCAACTATGCCCATAGTACCACAAATTTCCGGAGTCATTAATAGGCATTTTGGACTATTTTGAGACTTAAGGCGCAAATGCCAATATCCGCAGCCTCCAGTAATCGGCCACCCAGCGTCCTTCCCGGAACAAGACCGGGCGCGCCAAACGTTTCACTTCCTCGTACGCTTCTTCTTTCCGGGTATCGGTCAGTCCGGTGAAAAAGGCGCCGCCGAACATATCCAGCCAATGGTCCATTCCCCTCTCGCCGTCCTCCAGCGGAGTCGGCCGCGAATAGTGCAGCGCATATCCGACACGGAAGCCGGAAGCTTCAAGCAGTGACGCATATTGTCCGACCGATGGAAAATACCACGGATTGCGCGGCTCCGGATCGACGCCGAAGCTCTCCAGCGTCCGGTAGATCGCCGCAACGATCGCGCCAACGTTGTCCTTCCCGCCGAACTCGGCTACAAAACGCCCGCCAGGGACAAGGACGTTCCGGACGGCCCGGACAACGCCTTCCGGATCTGTCATCCAGTGAAGGGCGGCGTTGGATAATACGGCGTCGAACCGCCGGTCCGTCTCATACGATTGGCCGTCCGCAACCTCGAAGACCAGCCCCGGATATTTCGCCCGGGCCGCTTCGATCATCTCCGCCGAGAAATCGATCCCGTGTACCACCGCTCCCCGGTCCGCCAGCACCCGGCACAAATCGCCGGTTCCGCAGCCGACGTCAAGCACCGCTTCGCCCGGTTGTACATCCAGCAGATCGACCAGCGATTTGCCGAACTCGGACACAAATCCGAGTCTCGAATCGTACAAGGCGGCATCCCAGCCATGGGACGACTCCGGACGTCCCCCGGCACCCGTACCACCTGTTGCGGCACTCACACCATCTCCGTCTTTCTGACCATAGGGTTCCATTCTCATCTTCACGCACATCCTTCCTTCTATTTAGTAGTAATTGTGAAGGATGTTTCGTTATTGGTCCAATATATGAAATGGATAGTATTTATAGTTACTGCCTATTACATGTAAGCAATTCTGCCAGCTTCCGCTCCAGTCCTTCGCTGACAGGCATCATCGGAAGCCTTACCCGATCCGAGAGCAGCAGTCCGGTTTGCTTCATCATCCATTTTACCGGCGAAGGGTTCGGTTCGGCGAACAGCAGGCCGATCAGCGGCACCAGCTTATCGAACTTCTCCCTCGCTTCCGGCCAGCAGCCCCGAGAGAACTGCTCATATACCTCGACGAAACGGCCCGTATACATATTCGCGGAAGCCATCATCGCTCCGCTAGCCCCGCAGCATAAAGCTGCGAAGAAGTATAGGTCGTCCCCGCACAGCAGCGCTTTGTCCGTATGACCGGACAGCTCGATGAAGTTGCGGACTCCGCCGGTGCTCTCTTTAATTCCCGCCACGCCTTCGATCCCGAGAATCGCGGCGATGTCGCCGGAGGTCAGCTCCAGGCCGGTCCGGTGCGGGATATGGTAAGCGACGACCGGGAGCCCGGCATCGGCGACCCGCCGGTAATGCTCCATCACTCCCTGCTTCGACGGACGGTTGTAATACGGCGTCACCACGAGCGCGCCGTCCGCTCCCAGCGCCTGAGCCTGCTTCGTCAGACTTACCGCTTCCGCCGTATCGTTCGAGCCCGTGCCGATCAGAATCGGAAACGTCCGCTCCCCCCTTGCCTCCAGCGCATTCTCCATCAAAAGGCGCACCTCTTCGGGGCGGACGGTCAGGCATTCCCCGGTCGTTCCGTTAATGACGATTCCGTGCGCGCGCTGGTCCATGAGAGTCTGCACGACGCGGCGGAAGCTGCCCGTATCCAGCTCGCCTTCCTCCGTAAAAGGGGTTACGACCGGAACGATAACGCCTTTTAATTGCTCAGTCAACATATCGGATCACTCCTCGTCTGGGATTGTCGCCGGCCGCATCGTTCCGGCTCTGACAACAATGTAGCACATACAATGCGATCGGAGTTAGCTATAATAAACGATTTATACAATCGGCTTTATCGATGAATGGTCAAGTGAAAAGGCTGATTTCTTCTATCTCTTCGTGATTAATACCCAATCAAATCGGAATTAGCTATAATAAAGAATAGAAACAATCGGAATTTTCGATGGAGTAAGGATGGTGAGAGGTGTGGATGAAACATTAATGCGGACGTTTCGCGAGACGGCGCGCCTATTACATATAACCCGAGCGGCGGAAGCGCTCGGGTATGCTCAATCCAGTGTAACCGCGCAAATCCGCAAGCTCGAGGCGGAGTACGGCGTACCGCTGTTCGAGCGCAGCGGACGCGGCATCCGGCTTACCCCCGGAGGACGGCAACTGCTTGCCTTTGCAGACCGGTTTCTCGATCTCGCCGAGGAATCCAAGCAGGCCGTGTCCGCAGAGTCGGCCGGATCGCTGCGGATCGGCACGATCGAATCGATGGCGGCGTTCGTGCTGCCGCCTTACGTAAGGCGGATGAAAGAGGCGTTTCCGCAAACCGAGCTGCTGCTGCAAACATCCGGCGAAGACGAACTGCTTCAGGGCGTATTGCAGGGCGAATACGACGCCGCCCTGTTCCTGGAGCGCAAATGCTCCGACCCGGATCTCGTCACCATCCCGCTATGGGAAGAACCGCTGGTGCTGGTCGCAAGACCGGACCATCCGCTGGCGGACGCCGCGGAAGTGGTGCCCGGCGATTTCGCCGGACACGCCTGGGTCGCCCCGGAGCGCAGCTGCGCGTACCGCGGCGCCCTCGCCGGGCTGCTCGCCGACTGCGGCGTACGGCCGCAAATATCCTGCGAGCTCGGCAGCGTCGAGGCGATCAAGCGCTGCGTCCTGCACGGCCTAGGCATGGCGCTGCTGCCCCGCTGCGCGGTCGAAGCCGAGCTCGCGGGCGGCCAATTGCGGGCGCTGCCGTTCTCGCAGCCCGAGCTGCGGCTGTACGTCCTGCTCGTCTATCCCGCCGGGCGCTGGGTATCCCGCGCGCTCGAAGGGTTTATCGCGATGATGCGGGAGTCGGCCGCTACATCCTAAGCTTGGTTTGGTCTATCAAGGCTTGGTCTAGGTGAGCCTGGTCTGGCTTGGCTTAGTCCGGCTCAGCTTGATCTGGTTCAGCCTGGTCTGGCTCAGCCTCGATCTGACTTGATTTCGGCTTCAGCTCCGGCCTCATCCTCGTCTCAGCTTTCCAGCAGCCGTTTCAGTCTGCCCGGATAATCGGTAATGATGCCGGAGACGCCCAGATCGATCATTTGCTTCATCTTCTCTTCCTCATTGATCGTCCACGGGTATACTTGCAGCCCTTTTTCCACGGCATCCTGAACCGCTTGCTTGTCAAGCCGCGCCCAGTAAGGATGCAGCGAATAAACCGGACCGTCGAGCAGACCGGCCATCCGGTAATGCTTCGAGATGTTGAAGCTGTACAAGAGACCGATGCGGATCTCCGGCTCGAGCGCCTTCAGCCGCTCCAGACAGACGAAGTCGAACGAGGAGACGAAGACGCTGTCCAGCCGCTGCTTCCGCTTCAGCAGAGAGAGGAGCGCAGGCTCCAATTGGCCGTCTGCGGCGCCTTTGACCTCGACATTGATCTGAACGTCGGAAGGCACCAGGTCGAGCACTTCCTCCAGAAGCGGGATGCGCTCCCCGGCGAATTTCTCGTTATACCAGCTGCCGGCATCGGCACGCTTCAGTTCCTCCACCGTCATCTTGCGGATTTCGCCCTTCAGGTCGGTCGTCCGGTCCAGGGTGGCGTCATGGCATACGATGATTTCCCCATCCTTCGACAAGTGGACGTCCAGCTCAATACCGGTGCAGCCTTGCTCGAGACCGAGCGCGAATGCGCCGAGCGTGTTTTCCGGGGCTTCTCCTGCCGCCCCCCGGTGCGCGATGACCATTACATTGCTTTTGGAACTCATTGTCGTTTCCTCCCGTGTTCGAATAGTGGACCTGCGGAGCGAAGCTTTCGGAATGAAAAAAGACCGGGACGATCGCGCGAACGAGCCGGAAAAGCTAATCTTTTCGCATGACGAAAAAACGCCGCTCCGGCCTATTCGGGCAATCTCTCGGTCTCCTCACCCAGACAGGTCGTACTTCATAGAAGTTCAGGTATGTATAAGTCCGACTGGCGGACGACTTACCACAGATCGTGGGCGCCTACGGATACGGCGAGCGCGCCGGCCCTCAGCCCTTCGTCGATTTCTTGCTGATTCCCGACAAGTCCCCCGGCAATAATCGGAAGGGGGGTCATCGTCGTCATCTCCCGGATAATGCGGGGCATGATGCCCGGCATCACTTCGATCGCGTCGGGAGAACTTTGCTCCACCGCTTTAATGCCGCGCACGACGGCGTTGCGGTCGATCAGGAAGATGCGCTGGATCGCGAGCAGACCGTGATCCTTGGCGGCTTTGATCAGCATGCTTTTGGTGGAGATGATGCCGGTCGGCCTGACATGTTTGGCGATATAAGCCAGCCCGCCCTTGTCTGCGGCGATCCCTTCAATGAATTCCATATGCAGAAACACATGCTTGCCCGCTTGCGTGACCCGCTCGGTGAGCTCATGGATGTTCAGCAGCGACCCGGTCAATAAAAAAATGACGTTGACTTTCCCTTGAAGCGCAGCATCGAGATCGGATTCTTTCTGAACGGCGGCGATCGTCTGATGATCGACGAGATCGACTATCGGGTACATGTAAGGTCCTCCTGTAACAGACTATCCCCATTATAACACGGAACGGACGATCCCGGCCTATAAGTCCACAATTTTAACTATGCTGGGCAAAATGGTGCGCGGCCGGTCCGGCCCCGCTTCGGCCTGCTCTCTCGTCCCGACTCCCGTGAGCACAAGCACCGAATGCATCCCGGCGTCGTTCGCCATGCGGACGTCGGTTTCCAGCCGGTCCCCCACCACGAAGCAGCTCGTTGATTCCAGCCCCATATGCTGCAGTGCTTCCTCAGCTGCGATCCGGGACGGTTTGCCCGCTACGACGACGGCGGACTTGCCGAGCGCGCTCTCAAGCGCGGCGATAAAGGTGCCGGTATCCGGCAGCTGACCGTCCTCCAGCGGACAAGTAACGTCGGGATTGGAGGCGATCACGGCCGCCCCCCTCAGCGATGCTTGATACAGCGCGTTCAGCTTGTCGTACGTAAAGCTGCGGTCCCACGACAAGACGACGATATCCGCTTTCCCGGCGTCCTCCGTGTACTCGACCCCGTGCGCCTCCAGCTCTTGACGGATCGGCTCTTCGCCGATGACGTAGACGCGCTGGCCCGGCTTCAACGTTCTCTGCAAATATCTCGCTACGATGAGAGATGAGTTCAGCACATCGCCAATCTCCGTAGGTATCCCCATCCGGGTCAGCTTCTGTGCGTAGGAAGCGCGGGTCGCTATCGGCTTATTCGTCAAAAAAACAACCTTGTCGCCCCGCTCCCTCAAGATGCGGATCGCATCCGCCGCCCCTTCTATCATCCGGCTTCCCAAATATACCGTGCCGTCCAGATCAAAGATATATCCCTTCATGAGAAAAACCCTCGCTTTCCCCTTATGCCCGAAGGAACGGCCGGCCGGAAAAACAAAAAACCTACACCACAGTAAACACGCTTTCGCATTAACGAAGGCTGTGTTTACGGGTATAGGTTACTCCTGTTCTCGAACCAGACCGTTCTATTCGGTTGTTATGAATTATAGAGGGACGGGCTTGTACTTGTCAATCGTTGTTCCTTCAGGACCGCCCGCCGTCGCTGCAGCTCTACACTTGCTTCCCTCGGAACAGCGACAGGCCCTGGACCAGGAAGAGGACGGCCAGTGAAGCGGAATCGAATAAAAGATGGCAATTCCCATTTTCTCCGCCCACGCTTCGATCATGTTTATCATCTCCTTTGCTAACGTGTAACGCACAGGAGCCGCTTTGTGAATCGAAATCAATGTTGCATCCGCTTCCATTGTACAGCAAATATCTTCCAACTTAAAAAGGAAATTATTCCTCAAGACTTATCTCGGCAACCCGTCAGCTGCCGCCGTCCCGGATGATGTCCCGCAGACATGCGCAAAGACGCTTCCAACCCCGCCGTCGAAGCGGGAGGAAACGTCTCTTTCCCTGCCCGGTGTATGCCGTTTCGTTCAAGCAGGCGGCTTCTTCTCCGTCCGCCCGTGTTCCCGCATCATCTTGTGCATGCCGAACGCTCTTCGGGCGCTGGACTCTTCTTTTTTGAGCGCCAATCGGAGCAGAACGCCCATAATCCCGCCTGTCATAAACAGAAGCAGCAGCGGCATCGAGCCGCTCTCATACATGTCGTGACCGGAAACGGCCACGATTCCGTAACCGATCAGGCTCAGGACAAGCAGGGTGACGTTCAGCCGGTTCCAGTGCACCGGAGCGAATACCGAATCCGGAACGAACGTGTAGCCCAGCCGGTATTTGCCGAACAGATAAGCGGCCAGGAAGGCGATGGCCGCCGTGGCGCATTGAACGGCCGCCCCTTTCCAGGTGACATAAAGCACCTCGACCGGCGACAGCCCGAGCCGGTACACCGCGAAGAGGACGGACTTCTGCACAAGAAGATACGCCAAGTAGCCGTAGGTCGTCATTAAACCTGCGTAAAAGGGCTGAATCCGATAAATTTGCCATAAGAAGAGAAATACGACGGGCGGCTGCAGCAGCGTAAAGGCCAGTTTGATCTGCAGCGTGTGAAACACGACGTAGGAAAACAAAGACAACAAAAACGCCGTAAACAGCAGCTGTCCTGCGTAATCCCGCAGCTGGAATCGAAACATAGTGAACATTAATACGACAAGCGCGAGCCACTCCAGCGAGGAGAACGATAGAAACAAGATGACATGCATTGGTGGTGTACGCCCCTAATCCTTAACTCCGGCACGAGTCCGATCCTATTTTCTTCCCTATTATACTACGGGTTCCGTTCATATAAAAAGCGGCAGGCCGAAGTAAAAATCGGAAAAACCGGGGCGGGTATATTCGGACACGATCCTGACGGGCATAAACGGCCTAAAACGCCAGACGCCGCGCAGGAGAGCTTGCTTCTCCGTGCACGGCGCCGAACTTGCCGATGCCTGCAAACCGGCAGGCTTGTTCCGAATCTAGAGCCGTCCCAAATACCGGTCCGTCTCCCACGCATGAACGACTGCGGCATATTCATCCGCTTCCTGCTGTTTCAGGCTGATATACATCTCGAATGCGGCGGGTCCAAGCGTCTCCCGGATAAGCTCGTCGCTGCGCATCTCGTCCAGCGCCTCGTGCAAGTCGCGCGGGTAGCGGCCGATCCGGGCTTTGTCGCGCTCCTCGGCGCTCATCCGGTGAATATTGCCTGCCGCCTCCTCCGGCGGCTCGAGCCGGGAAGCGACGCCTTCCAGTCCGGCTCTCAGCATAACCGCGAAGACGAGATACGGATTGGCAGCCGGGTCCGGCGTCCGCAGTTCGACCCGCGTCCCGCTCCCGCGTGCGGACGGAATCCGGACGAGCGCCGTTCGGTTGCTCGACGACCAGGCGATATGGGTCGGCGCTTCGTAGCCGGGAAGCAGCCGCTTGTAGGAGTTCACGATCGGGTTGGAGATCGCGGCTATCCCTTTGGCATGCTTCAGCAGACCTCCGATATAATAACGCGCCGTATCGCTCAATCCGTCCGGACTGCCGTTGTCGAAGAAGACGTTGACTCCGTCCAGCGACTGCAGCGACTGGTTGCAGTGCATCGCATTGCCGTTTTGCCCGGCGAACGGCTTCGGCATAAAGGACGCGTGCTGGCCGTTGCGGTGGGCGACATGCTTGACGATCTGACGGAACGTCATCCACCGGTCGGCAGCCGCGAGCGCTTCCCCGTATTTGAAGTCGATCTCGTGCTGGCCGTGGGCAACTTCGTGATGGACCGCCTCCAGCATAAAGCCTTGCCGCTTCATCTCCGAGGCGATCTCCATCCGGGTCCGCTCTCCGCGGTCGGCCGGGCCCCCGTCGAAGTAGCCCACCTCGTCATGCGCCTTCCGGATCGGCTCTCCGAGCTCGTTCGTCTCGAATAGGAAAAACTCTCCCTCCAGGCCGACATTCAGCCTGCAGCCGAGCCGCGCGGCTTCCTTCAGCGCCCGCTTCAGGATCGAGCGCGAACAGCATTCGGCCGTCTCTCCGCCGGGCCGGAGCACATCGCAGTACACATACGCGACACGGCCCCGCTCGGCCTCGAACGCATCGACTCTCAGCGTGGACAAGTCCGGCATCAGCCTCAGCTCGGACTGCTCGACACGGGCAAAGCCCTTCACCGACGAGCCGTCAAACATCGTCTTGCCCGCCATAATCGTCTCGAACTCATCCATATGGGCGTAAACGGTTTTGACAGAGCCGAGCAGATCGGTAAACTGCAGCCCGATAAACTCGATTTTCCGGCTGATCAGCTTTTCCCGTATCTGTTCGTTCCCGCTAAGCGCGGCCGGCGCGCCCGCCGCGCTCATAAGCGTACCTTCTCTCTGCCGCCGCTGGGCATATCGGAAAGCCTAGTCGCCGATACGACGGCGCTCGTTTGTTTTGCCGGTTGAACCGTGCGCTTCTTACTTCCGGATAAATTGTCAAACCAGGACGCATCCGCCGGACCGCCGAGCATCGGGTGCTCGCCGTATCTCTCGTCCTGCGACTGGTGATCGTTCAAATTCGTCTAGCCGCCCTCGATCGCGTTTATCCGGAATACGAATTGTTCCGTGACCGCTTTCAGGCGCCCTCTCTCTTTTTCAGGGATTTGCGTAAGCTTGTCGATGTCGGTTACGTACCTCGGCTGTGCCATGCGCATTCCTCCTTACCGAATTGATGTCGGCGTCTATGACGACATGGTATCCAGTTTACCGTAATCGGCCGGGGAGGGGAAACGGGCACAGCTTCGAGAATCGGGCGTTATCCGGGCTGACCGGGGCTCAGGGGAGGTTACCCCAGAGAAATAGAAAAATACGCCAATATCCTTCCGCATCCTATGGAAAATGGTTGGAAGGAGAACGGCTTAGTATTTGGATTGTATGCGCTCACAGTAGGGAGTAAAATTCCAAATCCCGAACGGCTTGTCTGTCGTCCAAGCCGCTTCCGTACAACTCGTCCCCGGAGATAGGAAGCGGCCCGGTTGCGAATCCCCTACCTTACAATCCTTATTCAATCAAGGGATTCCGGACAACCTGTTGAGCAGAAGAAGGTAGCTTTTCACTTGGAACGGCCTGCTAACACTTCTACACATTGAATCGACAGCCTCACAAACCGCTCTTATTCGTTTTCCCTTTGCTCATAAGCGGGCACACAGGGTCAAGCTGCATCGATGACGGCCTGCGGCACTTGCGCGCATCTTAGCATAACGAACAGGCACAACGCCGGCGGTGGCTCCGCCGGACCCTTGTGCCTGTTGACCGTACCGCAGACGCTCGGACTACCGGTTTAACAAACTGCCGACGTAACGCAGCATTTCATTGGCGCATACCGGGCAGTAACCGTGCTCGTCGATGAGCCGCTTCGTTACCTCGTTTATTTTTTTCAGCTGATTCTCGTCCGGCGTTTTGGTCGATGTCGTAATTTTGACGATATCTTTCAAATCGGCGAACAGCTTTTTCTCGATCGCTTCGCGCAGCCGCTCGTGGCTGTTATAATCGAACCGCTTGCCCTTACGTGAGTACGTCGACATCCGGATCAGGATTTCTTCGCGGAACGCTTTTTTGGCGTTCTCGGATATGCCGATCTGCTCCTCGATCGAGCGCATCAGCCGCTCATCGGGGTCCATCTCCTCGCCGGTCAGCGGATCGCGGATTTTTTGCCAGTTGCAGTACGCTTCGACGTTGTCGAGGTAGTTGTCGAACAGCGTCTTGGCCGACTCCTCGTACGAGTAGACGAACGCCTTCTGGATTTCCTTCTTCGCCAGCTCGTCGTACTCCTTGCGCGCGACCCCTATGTAATTCAGAAACCGCTCGCGTTCCTCCTTCGTAATCGACGGATGCTGATCGAGCCCGTCCTTGATCGCCCGCAGCACGTCGAGCGCATTCATGCATTTCAGATCGTGACGGATGAGCGCGCTTGAGATCCGGTTGATGATGTAGCGCGGATCGATACCCGACATGCCTTCCTCGGCGAACTCGCTTTGCATTTCCTTCAGATCGGCTTCCTTCAGCCCTTCGATCGATTCCCCGTCGTACATCTTCATCTTTTTAATCAGATCGACGCCTTGCTTTTTCGTTTCCTTGAGCCGGGTCAGTATCGTGAAGATAGCGGACGTCCGGAGCGTATGCGGGGCGATATGAATATGCTTCATGTCGCTCTGCCCGATCAGCTTGCGGTAAATTTTCTCCTCCTCGGATACTTTCAGGTTGTAAGGGACGGGCATGACGATAATACGCGACTGGAGCGCTTCGTTTTTCTTATTCGAAATAAACGATTTGTACTCCGATTCGTTCGTATGGGCGACGATCAATTCATCCGCCGAGATGAGCGCGAACCGGCCCGCCTTGAAATTGCCCTCCTGAGTTAGCGATAGCAGGTTCCACAAAAACTTCTCGTCGCACTTGAGCATTTCCTGGAATTCCATCAGACCGCGGTTCGCCTTGTTCAGCTCTCCGTCGAACCGGTAAGCGCGCGGGTCCGACTCGGAGCCGAACTCCGTAATCGTGGAGAAGTCGATGCTGCCGGTCAGGTCGGCGATATCCTGCGACTTCGGGTCCGACGGGCTGAAGGTGCCGATCCCGGTCCTATCCTCCTCGGACAGCAGCACCCGTTCAACGAGCACGTCTTCGATCCGCCCGTCATGTTCCGTCTTCAGACGCATCTGGCAAGCCGGACACAGATTGCCCTCAATCCTTACGCCGAGCGCTTTCTCGACCTCGGGACGAAGCTCCATCGGAACGAGATGCAGCGGCTCCTCGTGCATCGGGCAGCCTTTAATACCGTACAGCGCTCCTTCCTCCGAACGCGAATAACGCTCCAACCCCCGCTTCAGCATCGTAACGATCGTCGATTTTCCGCCGCTGACCGGGCCCATCAGCAGCAAGATCCGTTTGCGAACATCGAGACGCCTTGCCGCGGAATGGAAATACTCCTCGACCAGCTTCTCCAGGGTCCGGTCCAAACCGAACATTTCGTTCTCGAAGAAACGGTACCTCCTGAAACCGTTGTCCTCCGTGATGCCGTGCCATGCGATCATATCATACACACGCGCATGCGCGGTCTTGGCTACGCTCGGATTGTCCTTGACGATTTCGACATATTCGGCAAACGTACCGGTCCAGGACGCTTTCTCCTGCTCTTGTCGGTGTTCTGTTATCCGTTTGAAAATATCCATGGTAACCTCCTTTCATCTGCACGCGTCAAGACGGTTCACCCTTCCGAATGTTAAACTCGCACGCTCCAGCTTCCATGCTTGGGCTATTTGATTTTGCAGCGTATTAAATACGTATGCGCCTGCCCGGCATTAATTGCCCGAAAATTTTACTTCCGAACCAGTTCCGCCCCTTGAAAATCAATGAAAACGGCTGGATACAAGTTCCTGCGGCGTACGTATATGCTATAATGAAACTACTGAAAACAAGGAGACCTGTACACGTGCCGATCCGAAGCGAAACCGAACTGTACGAACCGGTCAAACGCTACATGGAGGCGCTTGGCTACGAAGTGCGCGGCGAAGTGCACCACTGCGATCTGGTCGCGCTGCGCGGCGACGAACCTCCGGTCATCGTGGAGTTGAAGAAGACGTTCAACATTCCGTTGCTCATTCAGGGGATCGACAGGCTGCAGCAGTCCGACCACGTATATGTCGCCGTCGAGATGCCCGAGTCCGGGAAAGCCCCCCACGGCGCGTCCTGGTCCGATCTGTCCCGTCTGTGCCGCCGTCTCGGCCTGGGCCTGATTACGGTGCGGTTTTATAAAACCCGCAAGCCTGCCGTTAACGTCGTATGCGATCCGGAGCCATACATGCCGCGGAAAAGCAAGGTGAAGGCGTCCCGGCTCGTACACGAATTCCGCGAACGCAGCGGAGATTACAACGTCGGCGGCAGCACGAAGCGCAAGCTGATGACTGCCTACCGGGAGAAGGCGCTCGCCTGCGCACAAGCGCTGCAGCTGCACGGCGACCTGACGCCCAAGCGGCTGCGGGAATTGACCGGGAACCCGAAAGTGGCGCTTCTTTTACAAAAAAATTATTACCGCTGGTTCGAGCGGACCGGGCGCGGCATCTACCGCCTCACGCCTATCGGCGAGCAGGCGCTGCAGCAGTACAGTCATGTCCTGCACAAAGCCGTTCCTTCCGAGTAACGGGAGACCGCCTGCAGGACCGGACTGCCGGACATGCGTCAGTGCGCGGTCGCGGGGTTAAGCATGGAATCCTGCATCCGAAGATAAGATGTAACAGAACAGATGAACCGGATTGATTATCGCTGCGGGGGTTGGGATGAATGGTGGGTCATGTGGTTTCAAGAACAAGGCTTTTGCGGCAAAAAACCGCGCCGCTGTGGGTAGCCGCGGCTTTGCTGTGCGCGGGCTGCGCGGGAGCGGAGCGGGACATCCTGACGATATCGCAGGACCGCACGCATGAGGGACTGAGCTCCTCCGAATCGCTGCCGCCGCTTGCCCCGTCCGCGCCGGCTCCGACAGATCATACGCCGGCCGTCTCCGAAAGCGCCGGCCCGGCCGGCACGCTGCCCGGACATGGAAGCGATTCCATAAAATCACAGAGAGACGGTTCCGTTGACCCGAATGGTTCAGCAGCAGCCGCGATCTCATCCCCGGCTGCGGCAGGCAGCATCTCCCTAGCCGGAGACGCCTCTGCGGCGACCGCCGGCCCGGGCGCGCAGAACGGCGGAACGCCGCCGCTGGAGCAACCATCGTCATCCGATAAGCCGGCCGTGAAGAAGAAGTTTTCCATTCCGGTGCTGAACTATCACAGCATCGATGTGAATCCGGACAACAATGCCGTTCTCGATCCGAAGAAGCTCGATGAACAGATGGCCCACCTCGCAAGCGAAGGGTACAAGACGCTGACGCTCCGGGAATTTATCGACATCTGGGACGGCAAACGGGAAGCCCCGGACAAGGCCGTCTTGCTTACGTTCGACGACGGCTACACCGACAACTATACCAACGCGATGCCTATATTAAAGAAATACGACTTCCGCGCCACGATGTTCGTCTCCGTCGGCATGACCGGCCAGGACGGCTACTTCGCGGACTGGGATCAGATCCGCGCGATGCGTGACGCCGGATGGGACATCCAGCCCCACGGCGCGACCCACCCGTACTTGAACAAGCTGAGCGCGGAGGAACAGGAGCTGGAGATTGCCGAATCGATCAAGCAGCTCAAGGAGCATACGGGAGTCGATACGCTCGCCTTTTGTTATCCGTACGGGAATCGCAATGCGACTACGCTGAAGCTGCTGGAGAAGCACGGCGTCCGCTTCGCCTTCACGATCGATCAGGGGCACACCGAACCGTCGCAGTCTCCGCTTGAACTCAAACGAATTTTCATCGGAGGCAAGGAAAGCATGGCGACGTTTTTGAAAAAGCTGAAGTGACGGCATTCTGGCCGTTTACTGCAACCAATAGAACGCACCGACGCCACAGCCTCTGCGCTGCGGCGTTTTTTGCACCGCTTTCCTCCTGATTGGGTCCCGCATCCGAGGTTACAGCAACCTAACCTGCTATTTTAGCGTCTAATACCTGTGTCAAAGATTTACATTCGAATCAGAGGTGACATCATGGACCAATCGCTCTTGAAGCAGCTCACCCGCTGGCACAAGCACAGCGAGCACCAGAAAATCGTCAGCGCGTTACTGGAGATTCCTGAAACGGAACGGGACTACGACGCCGTCTGCCTTCTCGCCCGGGCGTTCAACAATCTGGATCGTTACGAAGAAGCCGTCCGGCAGCTGCTGATCGTCGAGGGGCAGGGCAGGCAAGACCCGCTGTGGCATTTCCGCCTCGGCTACGCTTACTATTATCTGAAACGCTACGACGAAGCCGTTCACGCGTTTGGGGATGCGGACAAGCTCGATCCCGGAGATCCCGATACGTTGGACTTTTTGACTTCAAGCCGTCAGGAAGCCGGGAAGCCGCATAGTCAAGTTACCCGAAGCAAGCGAGTGAAACCGGACAACGCAAGCGGCACCGGAACACCGGCAGACGGTGACTTCTTCGGCCAGATCGATTTCACCCGGTTCTGGGACGATTCGGACTATGCACGAAAGGAATACGTGTCGGAACCGCCGACAGACGAGCTGATCGCTTCCATCGAAGAGGAGCTGGGCTATAAGCTGCCGGCCTCTTATATCGCCATGATGAAAATACATAACGGCGGAATTCCCGTCCATACGTGTTTCCCTACCGACAATGCCACCTCTTGGGCTGAGGATCATATCTCCATATCCGGAATTATGGGAATCGGACGGGAGAAAGCCTACTCGCTGTGCGGTGAGTTCGGCAGTCCTTTTATGATTGAGGAATGGGGCTATCCCGACATCGGCGTCGTTATCTGCGACTGTCCGTCCGCCGGTCATGATGTGATCATGCTGGATTACCGCGAGTGCGGCAGGGACGGGGAACCGGCCGTCGTTCATGTCGACCAGGAAGCGGACTACAACATTACGTTCCTGGCCCCTGATTTCGCCGCTTTCATCCAAGGATTGGTCCATGAGGACGTGTACGATACGTCCGAAGAGGACAAGCAGGAGGATTTCCGGAAAGTCGCTGCCGGCAAATTCTCGCCCCTGCTTGCGGAGTTATGCGTCAAGGTGGACGAAGTGGAGCGGATCGAACACGTCATCCGTACGATCTGCACCCAAATCGTAGAGGAGAAAGGGTTTTTCGCGCTGCATGCGGACGAACGCTCGATGCTGATGTACGATCTGCAGTTTTGGCTGTATACGAAATCGTATCCGCAAACAACCCGCGACCGGTATCTGGGCGTCTATGAACAGATGATCGCTTTCGGCGGCGAGTTCAGCACTGGAGGGTATGCCCCCGGTTTTATTACCGATTGGCTGGATAACCGCTTGCAGCAAGGGCTGATTGTGGAGAAGGACGGCACATTGCAGCTAACAGCGGCGGCGACGGATGATTTGATCGACCGGCTGAAAGCTGTTGATATTCCGGGATCGCCCGAACAGGACGAGGAGTCGTTTGAAACAGTTGCCGATCAGATCCGGCCGTTCGTGCTGGTCCAACATGACAGCGGCAATGTGTCCATGATTTTGAACGTCGGTGAGTACAAAGCCGAGCTATTCGAGTTGAGGGCGGACGAGGGATTTGAAGGTAACGGCTACGACTGGGGTTCGCTTGCGGCCGTTTTCCTGGAGGAGAAGATGCCTGAGCTGGCCGGCGTTATCCGGTTTGACCCGGAAGCGAGTATGTTCTGCGCCTACTCCAGCGAGAGAGAAGCGATGTACCGTTTCGCTACCGGGTTTAAGCAAGCGTGCGAAGACGATGCGCTGATCCGGGACTTGTTTGCCCGAGCCGAACTGGATTAATCCCTATCAGAGTCCCGGCAGGAGAAAGGACCTCGAACCGCTCGGTTTAGAGGTCCTTCGTTTCCCTCTCGCTCCAGCTCCGCTCATCCAGCTCCAGCGGCAAAAAAGCGTACACCCCGTCCCTTACGATCTCGCCTTGGCGGACGGGAATCCGGTAGCGGAAAATCGGACCGCCCAAAACGGTCGTATGAAACTCCCCGCCTTCTCCGCAAGGGTCGATGCCGCGGGCCTCCAGCTCCCGGATGTACCCGATCGACAAAATTCGCCCCAGATCGTCTTCCGTCATGCCGAGCGATGTATTTACCGTTACGACGATCGTGATGAACCCGAGACGAATGAACTCTTCGACGGCTTCCCGGTGGTTCATCTCCCAAAGCGGCATCCCCAGCTGTAAGCCGGCGTTGCGGGTAACCCGGTCATGCCAGCAATCTTGAACAGGCACATCCAAATCTCCCGTGACCAGCACTTCGGCTCCTTGATGCTTCGCTTCGGCCAGCAATTCCATAAAAACGCGCTCGTAATCCGTCCAACTGGCGGCCCCGGTCCATACCGGCAAGCCGATCGACTCGGCCTGGGCCCGGATTAGACCGGGAGGCATGCCGTGTGATCTGGAACGTTTGCCCTCCTCCTCCAGCATGACGATGAGACCTACCGCATCTCCTGCGTTCATAGCTTTATACAAAGCCAGCGTGCTATCCTTCCCTCCGCTGAAAGAAGCGATAAATTTGCGCCCGTTCGCGCCGTTTTTCCAATCTGCGGCTTCCGTCATCCCCTCGTCTCCTTTCTCCTGCCAGGCATCCGTTCCGAATAAGCCGGTTATGGAGGGAAACCGTCACTCGTAGTCGTCCACTTCATTCATGAACCAGGAGATGTGTGTGCATCGATCGCATACGAGGATCGTCGCATTGCGATTCGCCCAGTCCAATCCAAAAAAAGTCGCTCCCCGGGAGTTCAACTGGCGGTAATCCTTCTGAAACGTATCGTTTTGGCAGCACGGGCAAACAATTTTGGCGTTTCCTGCAGCGTATCTCATATACTTCACTCCTTCTTCGTTATTTCTTTATGTTACGGCTTCATCCCGGGCCGGTTCCATATTTGGCGGCCATCCATCTCTTTCCCTACGAATGCCGAAAAACCTCCTTCCGCTTCAACTGCGGTATAGGAGGCTTCCGGGCGCAAGGGGGCGCTGTTCCCCGCATGCGGACGTTATGCGCTTGGTATGACCGATTCACGCATCCTGATCCGGATTATCCTTCACCCGTATCCGTTATATACAAATAGTCTCCCTTTGCTTCCTTGTGAAGGTAAAATCCGTGCGCTCCGCCCTCGAAACGCTCTCCCCAGGAACCGAGATAGTTGCCCTCTTCATCGAACTTCACAACCGAAGGGGTTCCCGTATGAAATACATATACGTTGTTGTCCGAGTCCACCTCGATTCCATGGGTAGCTGGAAGCGCAAAATGCGGCGTCCGAACTCGTGCTGATGATACTGAAGGATCATCTGAAGGAGCAGGTTCAGCCTGCAGATTCAAAACAGATGATGAACTGGATCACCTCGTACATGTCGTTCCGGTTATCCGAGCCTGTTTCGGTGGGCGAGATGGCGCGCCGGGCGAACTTGTCTCCCTCGCGGTTTACCGTTGTGTTTCGCGAACACTTCGGCATGTCCCCTTATCAATACTTGCTGCATCTGCGAGTTAGACACGCCGAGGAGCTGCTCTCCACCACGACGCTAAGCCATCAGGAAATTGCCGATTACTGCGAGTTCTCCGACCTGTATCACTTCTCCAAGTCGTTCAAGCGCTGCACCGGACAGCCTCCCTCCCACTACCGGAAAACGTCGTATATACACAAATGATCGCCCCTCCGGCCGGAAGGGCGATCTTCTTGTACCTGCTGAATTTCAGGCCTACTGCCCGCTTGCTTCCTCCTGAACGGGAACCTCGGCGGCGCTCAGCTTCTCGCACAGGTCGTGGCAGTTTACTACTTTTTCCTGCAGCATCCGGGCGGTGTAATAATAATGGTTGCTCGCTTCATACCCGATCCGCGAGTCGCGTCTCATCAGGTCGTACAATTGCCGGGTGATGCCGATCTCTCGTTCGGCCAGCTCTTTCATCCGCCGCCGGGAGCTTGCCGCTGCAGTCGGGTCATCCGCCCCGGCCAGCCGCTCCCGCTCCAGGACGAAAGCGATCTGATGGTACGTGCTGCGGAAATGGTAGTAAGCGCCCAGCGCATTATGCAGCAAATTCGTATAAGCGTCCTGCTTGTAAGAATCCGTTAGCTGACGGCCTGCCTCAATCAACTGGCCGAGCCCTTGCTTCCAGCCTTCCGTCAATAAACGGAACTGCTCCTCGAACGTCTCCGGCGGATAGATCGCCCGCCAGCGATGCACATCGTCATAAGGAAAACCTACCATCGTCGCGTTGTAGCCGGTCGGCGTCAGATGCAGCAAATTCCCGGGACCGTAGTTCATCGGAGCAGTATACACGACTGAGACATGGAACGGAAAATGGCGGAACGCTTCGCTGAAAGCGGTCGTCGCCCTCGCTATATCGCTGCCGGTCTCATCGCCAAATTTGCCTCTCAGCCAGCTGAGCGGAGCGGGCTCAGCCTCCGGAGCATCCGCCGCTGATTGGCTAGCGCCCGCCGGAGCGTCATGCCGCTCCTCGTCTGTCCCGGTCGTCCAATAGTGCCTGGACGCCATCTCCAAAGTCGGGGACGGATACCCGCCAAGCGTCCAGCTCAGCATCAGTCCGCTGACTCCCTCCTCGTTCAAGTTGCCAATGTGCTCGTTAACCAGGTCGAATACCGGCAGGAACGGGACGGCCGAGCATTCCCAAGTGTTGTTGAACTGCACCTTAGCGTACGCCTGCAACCCATGCCGGCGCGCAGCCTTCCAGACGTTCCGCGACTTATCTCCCGGTCCGACTTGCGAGATCGAGTAGTCTACGACTTGACCGGGAACCCCGCCTACGTTCGTCGGCTTCTCGTCTTCGCTTACGCTCATGACGCTGACCCCTTTCGGCAGCAGCGAGATGCAGCGCTCCAGATCAAATCCGTTCACTTCGCGCCAGCCCCACGTCCAGCATACGATCCGGGCATCCGGCTTTGCGCTGTGTGCGCCCTCGGCGATCAGACGGTTCACCTCGGCCACCACTTCAGCCGAAGTGCGCTCGGAGCAGCGGGGGCAAGTCAGCTTGGATCGGCCGGACACGGAGTAACAGTTGGTCATATTTTCCGACATCGTGATGGTGAACAGCCCCGCCAGCTCCGGAACCGACCGGAACAACGCCGCTGTCCCTTCCTTCAGATACCGCTGAACTTCCGGATGCGACGTGCACATCGAAGCGTGAGTGCCGATCGTATGCCCCTTCCAGTCCGGTCTCGCCTCGAAAAATTCCAGAGGCATGGAGCGCGGCTCGTTAAAGTACAAATAAATTCCGATCCCATAATCGGCTGCCCGTGCCGCCAGCCTGCGCAGCCCTTCCACCCGGCGTTCCCAGCCTGTCGACATCTCGGGCGCTTCGGCGAAAGGTACTAGCTGGTACAGCACGCATTGCAGCCAAACCGCATTTACCCCGGTCTCCGACAAACTTTCGAGCAAGTGTTCGGGATACGGATCAAGCTCGGGATCGAGCAGCGGATCTCCATATACGGCAAAATAAGAGTACAGCAGCCGGAAATCGTAGCGGGTCGACCGGTTCGTCACGCCCCTGGCCACGAAAGGTCCTCCCTGTTCGTTCATCCCCGACGCGATCCACTGCAAACCGCGCAGCAGCCCGTTCTCATCTACTGCCTCTACGGTAACGCGGTTGCCTTCTGCGGCGATACGATGACTTTCGCGCAGCTTGCCGGCATCCGGTGCAAGCTTCAGCTGTACAACGCTCGAGTCCGGACCGACCGGCTTGCCGCCGTCCGCCACCCGGAGCCGTAACCCCCAATCACGTTCGAGTTTACTCGCAAACCGTTCAGCGAATGTCCGGACACGGCCGGAAGCGTTTTCCGGCAAAACGATGGAAGTGCTGCCGTCCAGCGCCACCCTGTCTTCGCCGTCTGCCGGAACGGTTCCTCCGCCGGTGCTGGACGCTTCACGCTGCCGCTGAGACGCTCCGGCATAACGGAAACCGTCAAGGAAGGCAAACGGCTTCTCTGGCGCCGAGGCAAGCCCGATCCCCCATTCATTCGGCTCGGCCGCACCGTCCTCTGGGAAATAACGGGTTATCGTTGCGCGAAGCAGCTCCGTCTTCTCCCGCTCCTCTTCGGTTAGCGGACGGTAATAGACCGGCTCGATGGCCGGCTTCAGGCTGCCCATCTTAATCCATAGGAAATCGTCCTCTTTGAGCGCGAACGCCATCTGCTCTTCTGTCCAATCCAGCATAACAAGCAGCTGCTCATAAGGCAGCAGATGCCAGTTGGCGCGCAGTATCGTAATGTAGCCGCGCGACAGCCAGAGCGGATCGGCTGCTTCGGGAACGGGCAATCCGAGTCCTTCCGCAATCTCCTCCAATTCGGTGACGGTAGCCCGAAGCGTAAAAGCCAGCTTATCCGCGGCAATAAGTCCCCAGTTGCGCCAGACGACGGCTTGCAATCGTGTAGGAAAATGGGGAAACGATAGCGGCGTCCGCTGGTCGCTTTCCGCAAACAGTTCGAGTTTCATTCGATCTGCTCCTTTCATAATAGGCCCAGTTTATAAATGTTATGTGATTTATATGCTATATTATATATAATAGTTTTAACGGTAGTTGTTGTCAACGACACTTTTCTTCTGTAGGTATCCTGTTATCCAACTACAATTATTCACATTCGGGAAACAAGGGGGGTGATAACGCTGAAGCCCAAAAACGCCAGTGCGCGAAGCACTGACGTTAACAGGTAATCCGATCCCGGCTTGCATCGGCGACGGCGAATACGGCAAAGACGGCGATGTCCGCGGGAACCCTTTCTCCCGCTCTCTGCGACTTGGAACCGAATCGGGAAGAGTCTCCTGCAGCCCCCCTATTTCCGCCCGACTGTTGAGGCCGGCAGCTCCACCCCTTTGCCCATACGGCCAAGCGCCTTGTGCATCCAGATCGCCGCCTGACTTCCCTCGCCCATCGCTATGGCCACCTGTTCCGAATGTACGCCGATGTCTCCGGCCGCCCATACGTTCGGCACCGTCGTCATCTTCGTCCGGGCATCGGTCATAATATGGCCGTTCTCGTGCCGCTCTGCGCCTAACTTCTCGGCCAGTCCGGAACGAACCTCATTTCCCCCGAAGGCGATAAACCCTCGTTCCGCCCATATGTCGCCCCCGTCGCGAAGCGTAATGCCGCCGAACACCCCGTCATCCTTCTCCAGCACTGCGACGATCCGTTCCGGGATCATCGCAATCCCCGCCTCCTTCAGCCGGTTCGCCAGCTCCTGCTTGATCGGCTTGCGCTCATGGTTCACGTATAGCAAATCGCCGGTCCACCCGGACAAAGTGATCGCCATCGCCGCACCGGTATCTCCCGAGCCCATGACGATCGTCTTGCGGTTGCGCACCTCATGAGCGTCGCAATCGGGGCAGACATACACCGTTTTGCCCAGACACGGCACCAGTCCCGGCAGATCGGGAAACCGGTCGACGATACCGGTCGCAAGCAGTACGGTTCTCGCTTGATAGGTCCGCTCGGCCCCCGTCAGCTCCAGCCATTCCTCCTGACGCACCGCATCCGTGATTTCATCCTTGACGAAACGCACCCCGGTGCTTTCCGCCTGAACTCGCCCCAGCCGCCTCAGCTCGCTGCCCGACACGCCGTCCGGCCATCCGAGCAGATTGTGATAGCTGCGGCATAACGTCGAGCGCCCGTCGCCTTTATCGACCACAAGCGCCGCGTGCCCGTAACGGCCGATCTGAATAGCCGCCTGCAGACCGGCTATCCCTCCGCCGACAATCAGGCAGTCGTATACCGTCATTTCGTTCCCTCCGCTCCGATTCATTCCCTGTATAGTGTGTCCAGCGAAGGACGGATCATGCCCGACGGACCTACTGCGGTTCCTATTGTCGAATTTGTGTGATAAAATGACTTCGCCGTCTAATCCTAACAACACGAGCGACAAAATTTGCAAAGGACGGAACAGCACCATGAAAGCACTCATTGCCTCCCCCGACAAACTTCTGAGAAATATGATCCGGACAAGCATCAACTGGCCGGAAGCCGGAATCGGTTCCGTACGGGAAGCGGAAGACGAACTTTCCGCCCTGGACCTGATGGACCGGGATCGCCCCGAGCTGCTGCTGCTCGACTGGAGCATTGCGGGCACAGATGGGCCTGAGCTGCTCGGCCGCCTGCAAGCCTCCGCGCCTTTCAGCAAAATCATCGTTTTGACCGATTTCAACGATACGCACCAGCTCCGTCAAGCTATCAAATGGGGCGTGAGCGATCTGCTGCTAAAGCCGCCCGAGCTGTATCAACTGCAAGATGCGGTGCTGGCCGCCGCCGACCAATGGAGACGCGACGAGCAGATTCGCGAAAAAGAACGAACCCGGTCGCTTGAGGTCGATCGGCTCAAACCGCTATATTTGGATAAGCTGCTGTCGGATCTTTTGTCGGATTCCGTCGGATTCGGGCTGATCCGCGAACAATTGGAGCGGGAGCTTCCGTCGCTGCAGAACGCCGAAGCGTGCCGGGTCGCGATTCTCAGTCTGGACACGATCAGCCGCAGCGTCCGTGCCAAATATGCGCTGCATCCGGATCTGCTCTTCTTCTCGCTGCTGGATATATGCAATGCATATTTGATCCCGGTCGATATCGGCATTGCGTTCCGGCCGCGGAACAGCGACAAGGAAATCGTCCTACTGCTGTGGGACAACCTGGAGCATGCGGTCATCCTTCTGTCACGTATTCTCCAGTCCATCTCCAGAACAATACAGACCCGGAGCGACTTCGGGCTCGGCGATGCGGTATCGCATCCTCACAGGCTGCATCAGTCGTACAACCAGGCGTCCCAGGCGCTGCGCCGCCGCAATCTGCTCGATGAAGGCGGCTGGATTCATAAATATGACGGCGACGAACGGCCCTATCCGAACAAGGTGCATTTTGCCGACTTTGAAGAAGATATCCGCCTCGCCCTTCGCAGCGGTGAAACCGACAAAATACGTGCTTCCGTCGATGCCTTTCTTCAGGAGGTCGGACGGCTCGAGCGGATTACGGTGGATCAGGTCGAATTATGGCGGCATGAATACAACGTCATCAAGGAACGGTGGCTCCGTTATTTTTTCCACGACGGATTGCCCCCGGAGCTGAAGCTGCCTTCGGAAAGCTCCACCTTCCTGGTCCCGCTGGACGAGCAGGGCAAGCTGTCGATCGAGCTGTGGCGCAGCGAACTGACGGAGAGCTTGCTCCGTCTGGCAGGGCGGCTGAAGAAGCGGAGAAACAAAGGCGGCGGAACGATGCCTCAGATCGAAGCTTATCTGAACCGGCATTACGACCGGCAGTTGACGCTTCAGGATGTGGCGGACCGGTTTTATTTAAGCCGCGAATATATTTCTAGAAAATTTAAGCAACATTTCGGCGAGAATCTCGTCGAATACTTATGTCGAATCCGAATGGACAAAGCCCGTGCGCTGCTGGCCAACCCGCAGCTGAAAATAACCGAAATCGCCCGGATGGTCGGGTATCCGGATGAGAAATATTTCAGCAAAGTGTTCAAAAAGCAGACCGGAATGTCCCCGAACGCATTCCGCAAAATGTCGAAACCGAGGTGATCCGTATGAGCACGCCGATCGAAGCGAAAGCAGGTTCTTCCGTTGCCGCCGCAAGAAGCGCCAAGTCGGCTAAAGCAGCCAAATCTTCTAAAAAAACGTACCTGATCTTTTTCTCCAGCTGGGTTCTGCTGATCGCGACCGGCGTACTGGGAACGATGCTGTACACCGAGCAGTTGAAAAAGCAGTTGAGCGCCGAGCTTGCCAGCCAAACCGAGCTGCAGCTTCAAGCGATGCAGGCCCAGTATCAGGAACAGCTCGAACAGCTCAAAGTGTCCGTCAATGCGGATATGACGACTTTGCAGACGAAGATCGATTCGTTTAACGAGCTGCTCGCCTTTACGAAGGACAACGCGAACAGCAAAACCGACAACAGCAACCAGCTGTATACCCAGCTTGCGGAAGTGAAGAAAAAGCTGGACGAATTAAAGCAAAACCTGGACGTGTTGAAATGACGGCACGTGAGATCAACCGTTTTTTTCTGCTTGCATGCGCCCCGTTTATCGGCATGCTGGTGTGGCTGTTCTCTTTCGGCTTCGCCTTGGATATGCCCGAGCTGGTCTTTCCGTCTGCGCTTCAGCCGTTTTCCGTAACCGAGCAGGCGGTTAGGATCGATCAAAACCTCGAAGTTGCCAAGGGCAATGCAATCGCTACGCGGGGGACGATCGAGAAGTTTTTCCAGCTGTATGAGGAAAGCAACAAAGAGATGAACGCCATGGTCAAGCAGGCTGTCGCCCAAGCGGGCAGGCCCGCGCAAATCTTCGACAACCGGCTCGCAGGCGAGCTCGGCAAGCCGATTCGTACTGTCACGTCGGGCAACATCGACCTGCGCTTGTACCAGTTCTCCGATCCGAATTACAAGGGATACGCCTTGAAGGTGGAGATGAAGTCGGACCAAGCGGTTAAGATGACGCTCGGCAAAGACAAAGTCGGCGGCTCGGAGACGACGCTGGCCGCAGCGAACCGTTATGGCGCAATCGCCGGCATCAACGCCGGCGGGTTCGCGGACAGCGAGGACGGCAAGCGGTATCCGCTCAGCACAACGATGCTGGACGGCAAATACGTATACGGCTTCGAACCGACCTTCGATGACTTGGCTTTCATCGGTCTCAGCAAAGACCGGAAGCTGATCGGCGGCAAATTTGCGCGTCAGTCCGATCTGGACAAGCTGAATCCTTCCTTCGGCGCCACGTTCGTGCCGGTCTTGCTGAAGGGCGGTCAGAAGCAGGCTATCCCTTCCAAATGGCTCAATTCCCCGCGCCGCGCTCCGCGCACCGTAGTCGGGAATTTCGGCAACAACCAGCTGCTGTTCGTCGTCGCCGACGGCTACAACGAGCGGGGCAGCTCCGGCGCTACGCTGGCCGAGCTCCAGGACAAGCTGGCCAGAATGCGCGTCATCGACGCTTACAATCTGGACGGGGGCGGTTCGACATCGCTCGTATTCGAGGGCAAAGTCGTCAATAAACCGTCGGACGGACAGCTGCGCTCGCTTCCTACGCACTTTTTGTTTTTCAAGTGATTTCAGCCAATTGTGCCATAATGTTCACATTTGGGCCGTTTTCTTTTATTGATCCTTTGGGTATAATAGGGGTAGTTTGTCACGGTATTCCATCTGGGAGGTGCGACCCGGCATGTCTATTTTCGCTTCATCTACGTTCTGGATTGTCATGATCGTATTAACGATGTTTGTCGTTGCGATATTGACTTCTTCTTATAACGAAGACAAAACCAAAGGTTTGTAATCGGTTCGTTGTCCATCAGCCGCTTCGCCCTCGCTTTCGATAGCGCGGATGTAGAGCGGTTTTTTGCTGTTTGCTGCCCCCTTTGTTTCGCCGCTCCCCTTCCTTTTCCCCTCCGGGTCCCGAATAAGAGCTGCCAACCACTCTATATGCGCAAAATCACCGTTTCTGCGCCAATTAAGAGTCTCTAACAGCTCCTATAGCCCGCCGGCAGCCAGAGCCAGCATAATCCCCCCGGCTTCACCTAGCTAGGGTCTCGTTCTTCCAACTCCCAAACTTAGCTGTCGGCGCTGGCCCTAACCCTTCAGCTGCGTTTCACTTTCGCTTCGTTACCGTTTTTTCAAGCATACATACTAGTTGCTGCAACGGCGCAGTCATCTCCTCACCGGCACGCATATCTTTCAGCTTCATTTGGCCCGCAGCTGCCTCCTTTTCTCCGACCAGAACGACGTAACGCGCCCCTTCCGCAGAGGCAGCAGCCAGCGTCCGCTTTAACTTCCGGCCGGACGGCGCAAGCTTCGCCCGTATTCCAGCGTCCCGCAGCATCGACGCAGCGCGGAGCGTCTCGATCATCGTATCGCCGATCGGCACGAGCCATACCGGTTCCATCCCCAGCTCCAGCCCCCGGCCCCGGCAGCATTCCAGAATCGAATCGAGGCCGAAGGAGAGACCGACCGCTGGGCAGTTAAACTGCTCCTTGCCGGCGAGCTTGCCGATAATCGCATCGTAGCGGCCCCCGCTGGCCAGACTGGAGCCAAACGATCCGTCTGCTATGAAGCACTCGTACACCGTACCCGTATAGAAAGACAATCCTCTCGACAAAAACGGGTCGAACTTGCAGATTCCGTTCAAGCCGGTTCCTTCGAGCAGCGAGCCGAGCCTGCGGACCTCCGCCGTTCCTTCCTTGTCCGACAGCCCGTACAACGTCACCAGCTCCTCAAAATCCGGAAGCTCCTCTTCAATCAGCCGCACCACCGGACCGTACACGTCCGGCTCCAGCCCTTTATCCGCCAGTTCTTGCTCGACGCCTGTGGCACCGATCTTCTCCAGTTTGTCGAGCGTCAGCATGACCGAGGGCATCCAGGCTTCTCCAACCCCCAGCCTTCCCAGCAATTCCCCCAGAAACCGCCGGTTGTTCCACTTGATCACGATCGCAATCCCGAGCTCGCGGAATACGTCGGCGGCCAGCTGCATCAGCTCCGCTTCCGCTTCAGGGCCGTTAATCCCAGCTATATCAGCGTCGCACTGAACAAACTCGCGCAATCTGCCGCGCTTCACCGGCCCGTCGCGGAATACTTTGCCGATCTCGTATCGTTTGAACGGCAGTTCCAGGCCGGGACTGCCCGCGACGAATTTGGCGAAAGGAACGGTCAGGTCGTATCGTAATCCGAGCTCCCGGCCCCCTTGATCGGATAACGTATACATTTCCTTTAAAATCTCGTCGCCGCCCGCATATTTCGAAGCCAGCAGCGAACGCTCGTTCACGATCGCCGTCTCCATCGGCTCGAAGTCGTACAAGGCGAAACGGTCCTCCAGCACGCTGCGAATCCGGTTTCGCAGACGTTGTTCCTCCCCGCGGTAATCGAATGTTCCTTTTACATTTTGCATGCAATCTGCACTCCTTACATTTGTTTTTAGGAACAAAAAAACGCGCCGGACCTCTTGGTCCTGCGCGCTCGGTATGCCGCAGGGAGGCCAACGCGAACAGCGTTAGCCCACCCTGGAATCAAGCTTAGGGCGTGCTAACGCTTCTTGTGATGATGAAGTTGTGCGAACAAGGCTGCAGCCATGGCGTCCGCCTCCCTCATGTTCCTAATGAATGGTTCTCATTATATCTTGAAGGGACGCAATATGCAACTGTCATTCCCGAAAAGCCGGCCGGTTCAGCCGTGCTTTATAACTCGGACCAGGTGACGGTCAGCTCAGTGACTCCGTCCTTGGAAGCCAGTCCTCCATGGCCGGGCAGAAAAACGAGACAGACGAGCTTCACACGAAAAAAAGCACCGACGGCGTGCTGCCGTGATGCTATCTGTACGACTCCCATATCGGTTATGGTAATCGGAATCCTTATGCCGGGAAACTAGCTACGGTCGCACTTGAATCATCTCTCGCATACAGTTGGTGCAGATGTGCTTCTCTCTGTACTCCGTAACTCCGTTCATGTCTCCGCAAAACACACATTTCGGGCGGTAGCGCTCGAGCAGTATGTGATCGCCGGAAACCAGTATTTCCACTGGATCCCCTTCGTTCATCTTGTATCTTTTCCTTAACGATTTGGGCAATACGATTCGGCCCAACTGGTCTACTTTCCGTACTACGCCTGCCGGTCTCATCTCGTCTCACCTCGCTTCATTCCGCTTTCATCAATAGGGATTCGCCAAACAAGGATAAATTCCTTCTTTTTACAAAAAGTTCTGGTACCCGCTTTACATAACGTTTACTTCAGTCCCAGAAACGCGTTCTGCCTCAATCCTTCGAATAAAACGATCGCCGCGGCGTTAGACAAATTAAGCGAACGGACGCTGTCCGTCATCGGCATTCTCATGCACGTTTCAGCGTTGGCTTCGATCAGTTCCGCCGGCAGTCCTTTCGTTTCTTTGCCGAAGACAAAGACGTCCCCGTCCTTATAGTCAAACTCCGTATACAGCCGCTGCGCTTTCGTCGTGGCGTAGTAATAACGGCGGCTGCCGAGCTTCTCCTGAAGCTCCGCGAACGAATCGTAGTAGTGAATGTCCACCGAATGCCAATAATCGAGACCCGCCCGCTTCAGCGTTTTGTCGTCGGTCAAAAAACCGAGCGGCCGAATCAGGTGCAAAGACGTCCCCGTTGCGGCGCATGTCCGGGAAATGTTTCCTGTATTAGCTGGAATTTCGGGTTCGACGAGTACAATATGAAAAGCCAAGACTACCGTCACCTCACTGAATTTACAAAAACATACGGTTATTTTAATGAATAAACGATCGAAAGTAAACCTGGGCGAGCCATCATTTGAAGCGTGTATTTTATTGTCCTCGCATAAAATTTTACATTGATTTTACGAATCCTTAATCTTGGCATGATCTAACGGGGCGATAATAGAGATACATACTGAAAACTTGCAAGAAAGGGAGACGATGATGACGAAGAAGAAAATACTGGTGGTTGACGACGAGCCCTCGATCTCCATGCTTATCGATTTTAATTTGAAGCTGGTCGGTTATGAAGTAATGTGCGTATTCGACGGGGAAGCCGTCTTTGAAGTGATTCCGCAATTCCGTCCCGATTTGATCGTGCTCGATCTGATGCTGCCGAAAGCAAACGGCATCGAAGTATGCAAAAGGCTGCGCGAGCAAAACAACCTCGTACCGATTATTATGTTGACAGCGCTGCAGGATTTGTCGGACAAAATCGCAGGACTCGACAACGGAGCGGACGACTATATGACGAAGCCGTTTAGCCCGCAAGAGCTAATATCGCGGATTCAGGCGATTTTCCGCCGGACGAGCGCCTTACCTGCGGCCGAGATGGAAACGCTGCACATCGGACCGATCCGGATTCAGCCGGATCAGCGGGAAGTGACGCTGCACGATACGCCGATCGAGCTGACGCCGAAGGAATTCGAACTGCTGCTGTTTCTGTGCAAGCACCGGGGCAAAGTATTGAGCCGCCAGCAGCTGCTTCACGGCGTATGGGACTACCACTTCATCGGCGACACGCGGATCGTCGACGTCCACATCAGCCATCTGCGCGATAAAATCGAGAAAAACGCCCGCAATCCCGAATATATCGTCACAATCCGCAATGTCGGCTATAAGCTGACCGAGTCGGTTGCTAAGGAATCGTTAGCCTGATCCTTTCAAGCGAACTAATAAGAAGAACCGTCCGGCGTCCGGACGGTTTTTTTTGCGTGCAAACCTCAATACTTTCAAACCGCTCTTATTCCCCCTGCTACGTGGAATTCGGACAAAATAAAAGCTGCAAACCGCTCTTATTCTCACTTCCCTCTTGCCCGTGAGCGGGCTTTTCAAGAAACAACCAATTACACCGGACAGGAGGAGCGATGCTGCCTCCAGGATCTCAGAAGTAAGCCGGCACGGATCGCCGGTCAAGAAGAGAATCAGGGTTCCCGCCCCGCCTACAGCTCCATCAGCATCTTGTGGAAACGGTCCAACATGCTCCGGTACAGAGCGGGGTCGGAATCCGGCATATAAGGAGTAAACGAGAAATAACCTTTGTAGGAACGCTTCAGCAAAATCGAAGCGAGCTCCTTCACTTCGGCGTTGCCCTCACCAGGCAGCACCGGTCTCCCGTCCGCGAATAATCCGTCGTTGACCCGCAAAAACCGGATCTTCCCCTTCAGCTTGCTGTTGTAAAACGCGTGGAAAAACGGATGAGCCTTCACCCGGACAAATTCCAGAGGGTTATAGATGACAGCGGTATTCTCGTCCTTGATCCGATTGTACAAGGCGGTCAGCTTGCGGTCGTCCGATAAGCACGACGACGAATCGTTTTCGACGACCAGGCCAATCCCCTGAACTCTCGCGGCCGTAGCCAGCTTGCGGAGCGCTTCGATCTCGTCCTCTCCGGGCTCCGCCCACAATCCTGCCGACCGGCCACCTTCTGCTCTCGCCCCTTCCACTGCCGCGTCTCCCGTGCCGCGTACCGTAACCTTGACATGCTCCACGTGCAGAAGCAGCGCTTTCGCCAGCAGTTTCTTATAGTACTCGTAGTCGGTTACCGGACGGCTGCCGTTTAGCAGCACGATTTTTTTGTGGTTGGCAATCAATTGGTTCCGCCCGTACTCGACCTCTTCGCCGCTCCAATCCGCGATCGATTTGCCTTCGAGCTCGTCATTAAGCTCCATATTCGAAATTTGCAGCTCGCTGCACAACCGGATTTTCTGATCCAGACCGGCTGCCGCCCTGTCCGCCGCCAGCATACTAAAGTTAAACATGGCGCACACCCTTTTCTTCGATCGATGTCAATTTGCAACGACACATATTTCGCATGTACGGTCGGCGCAGCCGTTTTCCATATACGCGGACAGATCGACCGGGTCTTCCGAATACAGCCGTCTCGACCAATGGCACGAGTTGCAGTTCGGATTATGGCATATAAAAAACAGCGGATCGTCCCGAAGCAGCTGCAGACCGATTTCGAACACGTTTTGGACCTCCATAACGAGTACGGCTGCATTACCGATCCGGCCTTCGATCAAGGCGCCGTGCTTCCGCAGGACGGGAGTGAGACGCAGAAAGTCCCGGTGGCCCGGCGGAAATTTGTTCAGGGTAAAGGTCCGGTTCTTGTAATCTTCCATATAGGTAGGAGCGGGAATATCGACGGTCAGCAGATAGCGGGCATCGACCGCTTCCTCCAGGGAGTGCATGATCGTATTGCGGTCCATATCGACGCCGAGCATCATCGCCTTGCCGCCGAGATCGCGGATTTTGTAATAAGGGGTCCCCGGTCCGCAGCCCGTCTCGCAATGCTCGTGGCCGGACGTGATCCATTCGGCGTGTTTCCCGACCGCGGCAACCGAATGAACGGGATGCAGGCTCCGGTGCGCATCCGCCCGCCTGCGGAATACTTCGGATATTTTCCCGACCGCCGACGGGGTGGTTGCCGCATCGAACGGCTCGGACCAGCCGGTAAGCGTCGACATGACGATCGTCCCTTCCTCGCCTACCGTCTCCAGCAAGGCGTCGATCACGGCTTCGGCTCCGCCCTCCACATAACCGATGCTGGTCAAGGAACTGTGCACGAGTACGATATCTCCGGCCTGGATATCCATCAGCTCCAGCGCGGTTTTCATCTCGTCTTTATTTACCATCTCCGCTAACCTCCTTGGGTGATGACCGCCCGGCACGGAACCGCGCTCGTTCCCGGAATGTTGAGGGGAAGCGCCGTCAGCCGGACCTCGCTCTGCCTTACCGATTCGAGGTTGACGCATGGCGCGAGCATCAAAATATTCGCTTCGTAAAACTCCGCGAAAAACTGCTCCGACTTAGCCAAGTTGTCCCACCTCGGAAAATCCGACCCGAGCAAATACGGCTTTTGGCCGATCAGCCATTTCATCGCATCGTATGTAAAATAAGGCGAACGCTCCAAGTAGCAATCGTCCATCCAATACTTACTCCAGCCGGTGCCGACGAGAATCGCGTCGCCGGGGCGGATCCGCTCGCTTCCCGCACATTTCTCCAGCATGGCCGCATCGATCGCAACACGCCTGCCGGGTACGTCCAGCCCCGCTTCGTTCAGCATCAGCACGACACACCGCATGTTCACCAGCTTGCCTATCGGAATATCGGCAACGTAGTAGCTGCTCTCTCCGCCAAAATAATGGGCCGGCGTTTCCAAATACGTTCCGGTTTGCGAATGCAGCCCTTCGAACACTTCGGCATACACGACAGCCTCCACCCAAGGGACGCGGTCCAGCGGCCGCATCCGGAAGGTCGGAAACGGCTCCTCGTAATTCCACATCCCTTGTCGGATAACGCCGGTAATATCGATCACGTTCATCGCTTGCCCCCCTTGTCTTCTAGGCGCAGCAGCGCCGTCCTTGCTCTAGGATGGCATCAAACGGGGATTCTTGCAACAGACATATCGTGTCTTTATTCAGCGTACAACTGCGGCGGCTCTCGCATTGCCCTGCAAGTACGGGTCAAACTCACCTTGCATCCGCGCTACGAAAGTATGCGCTTTCGATAATCGGTCGTATAGTCGCTAATCGATTCGTTTTAACTAAAAGTCCAGTCGCCCACAAGCTCCAGTATTTTGGTTTCTGCGCCATCCATGTTACGGAACGTTATATAGGCTCCGCGCTGCGTTGTTGATGCTATTGTCTTAATAGCACCATCGAGTGTTATGTTCAAGCCATGCACAGAGACACCATACGTTGTATGAGTGGATTCAGGGTCAAACACAACTTTTCTTACAGAAAAGTCCCGATCCGTCCGTATTTCACCTGCCACAGTGTCAGTAGTGGCTCTATATCGAACAGTTGAACACGCGCGAACTGTAATTCTTGGTGATGATTGATCTAATACTGTCTCACCGTCTAATTTAAATGTGGAACCAAAAAACGGAAACTGTGCAAGTGTGGTCAAGCTTGCCGCGTATAAGCTTAATTTTCTTTCCGAATTCGGTGCGCATAAGTAACGCGACTCTTGACGATACGGCAAATCGCCCGCATACCAAGCCAAGTAAGCATTGCAATTTTCATGAACATTTAAAGTAACCTCAAATGCTCCGATTGTTTCATTACCAACGGTGCCGTTATAGGTATGACGCATTGGGAATGCTGTAACGGATCTGGCAATCTCAACATTTTTTATTCGGCACCTGCATCCGCTTTTAACCCAACCGTTGTGCAATCCCATGTAGAACTTGCCGCTAATCATAACATTGTCAATATCTACAAACCCGGTAGACCCGGTTTGAGTGCCAAAAAAACCTAAGCATGTATTTGTAGTGTTGTATAGCTTCATTGTTCCTGTAATACGAACTTCATATCTGCGTTCTTGATAGTTAACGCAATACAGTCCTGCGTAAACATCTTGAATGGTCGGGGATTCAATGAGCAGATTGATACATCAATTCCCCGCCTATCGCGTTATTGGGCTCTATATCAATTCCCGCTTTCGGAAAAGTGCCTTTCACACCATCATAATCACCAACTTTTTCAATATAGGGTCGAATGATGGATACATTCACAAATGAACGAGATGAGATCCCGTTACGTCTCGCGCCAGAAATGTAGGGTTCAAAGATCGTTACATTCGTTGGCTCATAACCGCCCACAACGTTTGCCAGTCTTCCGATGTCTATACCATCGCCCCAACAATCCACTATTCTAGGTTTGTGGAAATAAATATGTTTACAATCAAGAATTTGAATTCCATGTCCCCACTCGCCGGTTGTCCCTGTATGCCGCAGTCGGTCTCCCTCTACTTTAGCGTTAATTACAACGGCATTATCTACACGATACGTTTTTATTAGCTGATACACGGTATTGGATGAACCTAATAATTTTAACCAGCCGTTCTCAGTAAAACTTAAAACGGAATTAGATAAAACGCTTAGTAGGCAAGCATCTCCCGAATCCACTGCGCCGTAGAATACGGCATCGATGACAAAGGGTCTGCCCTTGGACGCTGCGTACGCATAGCCGATGCGTAATTGTGATTTTTGATCTTCCTCTATATTTGGAGTTGCAAACCACGAAGCATAATAAGCGTGTTGTATATCCATTACCCAACTTGAAGTCACAGTTACACCGTTCTCTTCTTCAGTTGTGCCGGGTATATACGTATAAAATTTTTCAATGGAGCGAACAAATACTCGATCACCGTCTTCAGCAACAAGCGCAATCAGTTCAGCAAGATCTGCAGCCGTTCGAGTTACTGCCGCTTGTTCATCGACGCCCGCCATAGAAACCGCTTCCAATTGTAAAAACGTTTCATTGATCGCACCGACAAGACTGGATTTATCCGCTGTTTTTAAGGAAGATAAATCTCCAATTTGTTCATGGGGATTACCCCCGCCTTTTCCGTATGTGGATAAAGCTACAGTTGCTGCCGGATTAGCTTGGCCAAATGCCTGGGAAACCCCGCCGGTTGCAGCGAAAGTAACACCCGTTACGCCGATAGCCGCCAGCAAATCTCTCCGACTCCATTTATCGTGTGTACGTTTCTCTGATTTCCCTCGTTCCGCTGTCTGATTTTGTTTTTCGCTATCAAGTCTTTGATCGTCCATCTTGACATTCACCCCTGCTCTTGAAATGACTCCCCCTTTCGATGCATCGAAGGGGGGCTGATAGGTTTACCGTGATGATCGAATCAATTTACATTACTTAGCGCCTTTGATCTCGGCCAGCTTCAGCTTGATTGCTTCCTCTGCCTGCGACAGCGCCTGATTGACGTCGATCGTCCCTTGCAGATACTCTTTGAATTTGTTGATGGCAATGCTTTCACCCTGACTTCGGTATTGCGAGGCAACCGGATATGGAACGGGCTTGCTTTTGAAAATGCTTGGTAAATGTTTGTCTTTCAAGCCGGGGTTGGATGATCCGAGCGCTTGCTTGATCGCATCGCTGGCGAGCGGCGACAGACGGCCGCGCTTGGACAGTTCCAACTGCACCTCATCCGAGCTCATCGTCTCGATAACGCTGACCGCATCTTGCAAATGTTTTGTCGTTTTGGTCGCAATGACCGTATATACGCTTGCATTGCCGTATGTGTTCGGCTTTTCCGGATAGCTCGGATACTGCGCTACGTCCCAGCTAAGCCCATCCTTTTCGGCTGCAACGAGCTGGTTGAGGATGTTTAGATCGAGCAGCATGCCGAGCTTCTTGCTTTTCATAAACTGATCCTTCGGCGATTCCGCAAGCAGCTCGTTGCCTGGAATCGAGAAAATCGCCTTCCCCAACTCGAACACGCGCTTCCACTTGTCGTTGTTGATGACCACTTGATTGTTCGCGTCAATCGCTGCTACGCCAAGCGGCTGCGACATCCAAATGATCGTGTAGCCCGGGTCGAGACCGCGGATCTGCACGCCGCCATCGGTGCGTGTCACTTTATTCGCCAGTTTCAGCACGTCATCCCAATACATACCATCGGTCGGGTAGGGGGCACCGGCTTTATCGAAAATGTCTTTATTGTAATACAGCGCATGGTAGTTGACATTAATCGGCAAACCGTACAATTCGTTTTTGTCCGACGCATTGCGGACGTCTGTAATGTAATTGGCGTCAAAGCGGTTTAAGGACATGTTGCGCGCTTTGAACAACGGCTCCATGTCGATCACCAGTTCCAAATCCCGGTACGACGCTAAGGCGCCTGTAAAGGTGACAATCAAATCCGGCGTACTGCCGGACGCCATCAGTTCATTTAATGTCGTTCCCTTTGCGTCCGGCACATATTCAAGCGTAATGTGCGGGTATTTCGCCTTGAGACGCTCCCCGACAACTTGTTGAAACTCTTCGTCAAGCAAAGTCCCGACCGCTTGGCTGGCAACACGAAGCGTGACCGGCGACGGCTGATTGACTTTCGTTTCTACGGCACTGCCTTCTTTGCTGCCACATCCGGACAGTACAACGGCCATTGCAGTGGTCAACAGTGCAATTGTGCGTACTTTAAATCGTTTCATAGGAAAAAGCCCCCTGTTTGAAAATGAATGGCATGCGTCCGTGATCCGCTATGGATTTTTATAATCCGATAGGAACAAGGATTAACCTCGCTAAAGGAAGCGCTTTCAAAAAGATCTTGTTACCTTGGTGCAACACCACCTGCATACGATGCGCGCAGCATCGATCATGCCGCAGTCCCGGAACCTCCCTCGGCGATACGTAGCTGCGTCCTTGCTGCGTCGTATAGGAACAACATTTCCTTCTATTGCATGACATTCTCACTTGCTCGTATGGGATCCCACTACCATGTGCACACATTCATCATAAAGGAAACCCCAGTCCTTTTCCTATACAGGAATGATGCACAGCCCATACACTTGATTTCACCCTTCACAAGGCGATATAATGAGGCGCAATAGACGGTTGTATGAGGAGTCGACTTGAAAATGGAACCGTATACACCGGCGCAATTAAGACCGCAACTAGTTCTTCTGGCGGAATGGGTGCAGAAGGAAACGTTTCAGCATCACTCGGTCAATGTTCCCTGGTGGATTTTGTTCTATGTGCTGCAAGGGCAGTTCCAGTATCAAATCGGGAAACACGAAGGCGTGGCCGGCCCGGACGACCTGCTGCTTTGCCCGCCGCACACCCTATTTCGCCGTCACATGACATTGCCTTCCACGTTCCTGCTCGTTAACTTTAACTGGTTTTCCCCGCTAGGAGAGCGGATCGATTCGGACCGTCAGCTGATGCCCAATCCGGTCGGAAAATTTGTTATTCAAGATATGCAGCGGCTTGCCTCAACTCATCTCCATTTTCAGAAACTGCTTGACCGAATCGATTCGTTTGCATTGGAACGGCGCGATTTTTTGCTGCAAGACTTGTGGCAGCTGTATACGTGGGAGTGGGACTGCGCCCAGCGGGATTTGCGGGAGCAGGCAATCGACCCGCTGATGAAGCGCGCGGAGCAACTGCTGCGCCATCATGCGATGGGACGTTTATCGCTCAAATCGATATCCGGCGAGCTCGGTCTTAGTGCCGTGCAGTTTACCCGACGCTTCAAAGCGGTGTACGGCTCGTCGCCAACCGACTACGTCACCAGCTTACGGTTATGCAAAGTGCGGACACTGCTGCTGGAAACCCAATTGACGTTGAATGAAATTGCGAGCCAGTGCGGTTATGAAAACGGGCTGTACTTAAGCCGTGTCTTTTCCCAAAAAATGAACATCAGCCCTTCTCAGTACCGGCAAAGCCATCACATATAAAACTGACGGGAATCCCGCTAAGAAAACAAAAACGGGGTGGAAGCCCCTGCTCCCATCCCGAAAAATGAAACTAATGATCAGGTAAACAAGCGGACTGTCCTTGGGATGCCGCTTGTTTATATTTTGCACGGATCGGCTATACGTTCAGCAGCAGCAATATGATCGACATCATGCTGAAGCAGACGTTGACGAGCCACAGAAACGCGACGACTTGCTTGGGCTTCATTCCGGTTGACAATAGCCTGTAATGCGCCTGGCTGGCGTCGGCCTGGTAAATCGGCTTGCCTTGGCGCATCCGCCGGAAGACGACGAACAGATTATCGAAGATCGGCACGCCCAGCGCCAAAATCGGGATGAACAGCGACAGCACCGTCGCCTGTTTGAACGCCCCGTCAAGAGCGACGACGGCGAGTATAAAACCGAACAGCGTTGCGCCGGCATCGCCCATAAACACTTTGGCCGGCGGCTTGTTGTAGCGAAGGTAGGCGATCGCTATCGCCACGACGATCATCGCGATCATCGCCGAGCTCGACTGGCCTTTGGCCAGCGCTACGATGAACAGCGTGCCCCCCGATATGGCCGATAAGCCCCCGGCCAGACCGTCCATCCCGTCCGAAAAATTGATCACTGTCGTAACGCCGAATATCCACGTCACCGTCAGAACGAGCTGCAGCCAACCCGGCAGCATAACCTCCTGCCCGGTAAACGGATTTGTAAATCCATAGAAGACAATGCCGGATTCGTAGACCAGATAAGCGGCTGCCACCTGCACGAGGAATTTCGGCATCGCCGGAAACTCTTTGCGGTGTGTCTTGTACCAATCGTCGATCGTACCGATGACCAGCACCATGAATGCTCCGACCAGGATGGCGGTCGTCTGTCCCGGCTCCTCGCGGACGAACAGCAGGAAAGCGACGACGAAGCCGATAAAGATGGCGATGCCTGCTGTTAGCGGGATCGGCTCCCGATGTATTTTCCGCTCGCTGTCTTCCCGGGGCTTGTCCACGAAATCGATCCGGAACGCCAGTTTGCGCAGCGGCGGAATCAGGACGTACACGATCGCGAATGCAACGATAAAGGCAAGTAAGTAATAAATGACAATCCCTCCCGGATATCAATCCCCTGTTTCCCCTATAGCCCGGACTCTCTGGCTGCCTTCCAGAATCCCGGGCCTGCCGGTCCGAAGCCAGACGGCTGAACCGGTCGAACAAGCGGCCGAGCGATCAGCCGCCGGCTTCCTTCAACAGCGGCTCGTACATCATAATCGCATGGTTCTCCGTAATGTACTCATCGCCTATGCAGGTTCCTTGCAGGTCATACACTTTGCGGTATATCGTGTTGTGCCGGACATAGCGGCCCCAAGTTTCCAGGGTGATGGAGTGATCACGCTCGTACACCTCGTACCGGTGCAACGGAGCCCGGTCCGTTCTCCACTCTCCGCTCAGAAACGCGTCGTCCAGCTCCAGATGCAGTTGGTAAGGCCGATCCGTCGGATTGTAAATTTGCAGATCGATGTAATTGTAAGCACAGGTGGCTCCGCTTCCGAACGGCTGCGTCCGGGACGAATCGGGGAACACGTCGTAGCTGTGGCGATGCCTCTCGACCACTTGCAGAGGCGTATGCAGCGTAATCCAGTAGATCAGGTTCGATAGCTGGCACAGGCCGCCCCCTACTCCGGAACGAAACGTGCCATAAAACAGAACCATCCCCTCCCGGTAGCCTTTCCTCCGCGTCGGTTTGCCGATTTGCTTCCAGTAGGACAACGTCTCGCCCGGGCGAACGACAATGCCGCTCAGCTGCCGGAGAGCGATGGACAAGTTGTGCGCTTTATTGCGCTGCATCCACATGTCCACGTTTTTCAGCGAACGGTACACCGGCGTCTGATGACGGAACACCGGATAGGGCTGGCCGGGCTCATTTCCCCGTAAAGCCGCATATCGCCGGCCGCCAAACCACCAGTTCATCCGCCTCCGCCACGTGTAATACCGGGCGCCCAGCCAGATGCGCAGCCGGGATCTCGGAATCGGCTTCATCCTCATATCCTCCAGTCGGATGCCGTCGTATTACGGCAAGTAGTCGCCTTCCGTATTGACGGTTCAACCCGGTAAAAGGTTCATTCTGGCCATGGCGGTTTTTGAATATATTGGACATTCGGCACCGATTTCCCTTCTTTATGACAGGACAACCGGTAACATTATGCTGAATGCCGTCGCTTTCAGTCAGCAAAAAGCCCCATACGGGCCGATGAGGCTCGAAGGGGCTTATTCCATCATGCACGGCTCGTCCGTCACCTCGATAACCGCCGATGCATGACGGTTGCCGCACGTTACTGTGACCGCCGCCGTTCCCGGCGCTTTGCCTGTAACCTTGCCCAGATCGTCCACCTCGGCTATAGCCGGGTTATCGGACGACCATTCCACTTTAAAGGGCGGCGCCACCGGCATCGTGATCGGATAATTGGTGCTGGTCTGAAACGTTCCATTCGCGCTCAGCGTCATTTCCTGGTTCACACCCAGCCTGACCGCAAGAGCGCCGAACGTAATCTCGTCGAGCAGCGGCACGACGTCCCAGCGGATAGAAGCTTCATCCACGTATACGTTCAAATAATGGTAAAAGCCGCCTTTATCCGGCGGAATATGCGTATATTTGCCGCCGCCGCCCGATATGACATAGTCGACACCCTGAACGTTTTTGTGCAAATAGGCGTGAAGATCGCCGCTGAATACGACTACGTTCGTATCGGGGCGTCTGGTCTTGAACGCGCCCAGCAGATCGTACAAGCGTACCGTATCGTCCGGGTCGATGAAGCCGTGACCGGTCTGGAAATGTTCCCCGTCCGCGGAAATCTCGTCCGGAGGAACGTGCATAAAAACGATAACATGGCGCTGACTCGTCTGTTCGAGCACTTGCCTGAGCCAAGTCCACTGGGAGGCGTCGGAGCCGGTAATCGAGTTGTTCGCGGAATCGAGACCGATGATCCGGGTATGGCCGTAATCGTACAAGTAGGCCGGGTCGCCGAACGTCTGCTGGTAATTGCGACGGGACCCCGTACCGGATACTTCATGGTTGCCGATGCTCACCGTATAAGGCGCTTCGAACAAGCCCATGTTCGCAAGCGCCGCTTCGTAATTGGCCGCCGTGTCGTTCTCGACGATGTCGCCGGTATAACCGACAAGCACCGGCTTCTCCCCGTTGATCCGCGAGATTTGTTCCCGCAGCAAAATGTCCGACGCCGTCCGGCCTTGACCGGCCGTATAATACCCGCCGTCACCGATCACGCACATCTTGAACTTGTCCGGGTTCGCCGGCTGCCCGAGCGGAGCGCCGACTGTGAAGCTCCACCGGACCGACGATCCATTCCCCGCAAGATCCGCCGCCGTAACGCTCGCCGTATGCTTCGAACCGGGCTCGAGGGGAACCGCAGGCGTGTAAAACAAAGTGCCGCTGGCCTCGTCGTATAGGTGCCCGACCGTTTCTCCGTTCAGTTTAAGCCGGATCGAAGCGGCATTCACTCCTGTATAGCGGTCCGCCGCACGGATCGCAAGCCTCGGCCGATTCGTCTGCGTCCGGATGCCGTCCATCGGGCTGATAACGCTCAACTCGGGCGGCTCCGTATCCGGTCCCGTGTACACGACAAAGCTCCAAGCCGCTCCGGGCAGCGCCGGATTGCCCGCCTTGTCGGCGGCGTCTACCGTCACGGTATACGCGCCGTCTCCCAGCGCTGCAGCCGTTACGTGCGCAGCCTCGCCAGTCGCTTCGTCGTACCGGTGAGACACTATAATCCCGTTCAGCTTGAATACGACCGTATCCGGGTCGACTCCCTGTCCTTCGTCAAAGATTCGGACGGTTATCTCCGGATCGCTCCTGTATACGGTCTCGTCCGGCTCCGGCTTCATGCCGCTGAACTTCGGCCCTTCCAGATCTTCGCCCGTGTCGGTGTAAATCGCGTGCAGCGGAGAAAAATAGACGGCTCCCGCATCTTTGTTCGCATTACTCGTCTCAGCCACGTACAGCTGCGTGAACCGAAGCGGCATCTGCATACCGGGCGGAATATCGGCCGCGACGTATTTCCAGCCGACCCAATTCAGCTCGCCGGCCCCAGTAAAATCAACCGGCTTCTTCGTTCCCGTTCCGTCCCGCAGCTGCCCGCGCAGCCAATGCTTGCCTCCGTCGCCATATACCCATAACCCGATTCTCAGCGGATAACCCTCGACCGGTTTGCCGTCCGCTCCATCCGCATCCTTGAAGTTCAAGTAGGCTGCCGACGTCCCGTCCGTTCCGGTAAAGTCGTAGCTCAGCTTCGCGGCATGGAGGCCATACCGGGCCGGGGCCGGGGCCGGCGCACTCGCCAAATCGACCCGTGCGGCATTCGCCCGCAGGGACGTTACTGTTATATGGCGGGTGTCCGCAAACTCTTCCAGCAATACCGGCGGTTTGCCGTCACTTCTGACGGCCTCCGGCTCCGTCTTCGCATTTTCGTTTCCGTACGCTGCCTTCACGTCCATCGATACCCCCTGACTGTTCGCTGATTTGTATGGATCAATCCGCCTGCCCGGAGCCTGAACCTGTCTGGGAGATCTCTCCAAGAGACGACAGTCACTTTTCGGAAGCGACTTCATTTAATGTAATAATATTTCTTAGAAAATACAATAAATAGTTTATAATGTTCCAACCCTCTTGTATATAGCGAATAATGTCGTTATTTGTAAACGAGACCGGTCTGCTGCAACCGGACATAAGCCCCTGTATCCGCTTCGCTGCTGGCGAAACCGCAGAGATAAAGTCGAAAATTTTTCGCCCGCACAACGAAAAAAGTGTGCTAAACTAATATACAAGTAATAGACCTGATACGAAGTTGTCTTAGTTGTTAATACGTACGACAGTAAAAAATAAGGGTCTCCAGCGAGGCTGTCGATTCATTATGGACAACAAGTAGAAAGGGAGAAGATTACCTTCTGGCGAGTTTTGTCTGGAATCCCCTACCTTACAATCCTTATTCAAACAAGAGATTCCGGACAACTGTTTGAGTAGAAGAAGGTAACTTTTCACTTGGAACGGCCTGCTAGCACTTCTACACATTGAATCGACAGGCTCTCCAGCATCCTCTAATTTCGGCATAAGGGGATAACAAAGACGAATAAAGGCGATTTGCCTCCCTTATTTCAACCAACTGATCGGGTCAGCACCCTTTTCGCGGATTTTAGCAGCTTCAAACCGCTCTTATTCCACCTGCAAGCGGGAGCTTTTCTTAGTTCAGAATGTCCCGGTTCGTCTAACGCATTAGCGAACATCAAAATTCTGAATCGTTCAAAAAGGAGGTATCCGCATGGCGATCTTTCCCGAGTACGAGGACGCCAAAACCGACGACCGTTTTTTGTCCGGTCAGCAGAAGGGCCAGCTGCCCTTTTACATTTCGTGCAACCAGCCATACTCTCACTACCCGATGCACCATCACGACTTCGCCGAGCTGTCGTTCGTCGTAGAGGGCTCGGGCACCGAATCGATCAACGGGCTGGCCCACGAGCTGCGCCGGGGCACGATGTCGCTGCTGCTGCCCCATCATATTCACGAGCTGTACAGCAATCCCGACGATCCGCTTAAATTATACAGCTGCATGTTCGATATCAACGTCTTGTTTGGCAACGCTTACGAATCGTATATGAATCAGTGGATTCACAAAATCGGCTCGGAGATTCCGTCGCATTACCATTTCGAAGGCGAACGGCTCGCGTCCGTAACGTCACTGATCGAGCAGCTCGTGCTCGAATATAAGGAATCCCGCCTGGGTCGGGACGCGGTCTTGCGGGGCAAGTTGATCGAAGCCGTCACGTTGATGCTGAGGGCGCTGACCGATCCGAACCAGTCCGGAACCGTGAGCAAAAACCAGCCGGGGTCTCGCGTATGGAGCATTTTGCGCTTTATTCATCTTCACTTCAACGAGCCGATCTCGCTGAATTCCGTATCCGAGCATTTCGACCTGCATGCTTCGTATATCAGCAGAATGTTCAAGGAGCATACGGGTAAAACCGTCAACGATTATATGCATACGCTCCGGATCACCCGGGCCGCCACACTACTCGTGGCAAGCGAGATGTCGATCTCGGACATCTGCATGGAGGTCGGCTATGACAACTACCGCACCTTTGCGCGCGTCTTCCGCGAGCATCACGGCATGTCTCCGTCGGAGTACCGGATGTCGCATGCCGCCCGCCGGGCGAAAGCTTTGTAGAGCAGGTCTTGAATGAGGCAAGTTTGCGAAGGCCATAAGTTTGTGATCAGAGCGATTGGGCAAATGAAGCCGTAAAGTACTTGCTTCGGATGAATACGATTCAAGGATATGAAGACGGTACATACCGTCCCTTGAACGATTTGAATCGAGCAGAAGCAGTTGTGCAGTTTTTTGACGGAAAGAATTCATAGCATTTCAATAAACAAAAGAACCGGGCACCGTTTTTACATGGTAGCCCGGTTCTTTTGTTCGATGCTCTTCCTCTCTCTTGCTGGCTTTCATGATCTCTTGGGCCTGGGTCAAACCGTGTATTCGATGAGTTATGACTCGTTCAAATGAACGAATCATTTAGCAATGCAGATAATACGTTTACATGGGGTTGGTGTGTTGAAGTATACGGATATAACAGTGGTTCAGGTAATAGGTAATTATTTTAAAACATTCCTATGGTGGGACGACTTGGTATTCCACCTATATGCACCTTGATTCGATAACAACAACCTCTGGTACTGTAACAACCGATACACAAATAGGAGTACCTGGGGATACAGGTGGGGTTGCGCCCCATCTTCGCTGGGAAGTAAACACTTCTAGCAGCACTTATCTGGGTCCTCGGGTATCAGTAGATCCATTTCCTTACTTGGTGAAACAGTATAACGTGAGTAAATGGACTACTGATCATTCCGGAATTAACTTCGTGAATTCCTTCAAAAGCTATGGAACCCTAAATGCGACAATATATGGGGTCTATAATGGAACAGACCAAGGTCCATCATCAACCCCTAAAGCGTATTGGAGATATAATGGAGAGACTACCTGGAGAGTATCAAACGGAGTACATGTAGGAAGTTATGTTTATGAATTCTCTATGCCATACGACGCATCTAAAACGTATGTCGAGTACATCATTTACGCGAAAAGTAAATGGTACAACTGAATATGATACACATTGGAACACAGTGTATAATGACGCTGCTGAAAATCCTGGAACATGGTCTTCAACTTCGAATGTTTCTGAAATATATTATTTCTAAATTCTAATTTAAACGGCCGATGATCATATTCTGATCTCGACCGTTTAAATTTATGTTTTCTAACAATCCGACCCTTGACCACATTGAATGTTCATTAAATCCAATTTAAGCTGACCAAGCTTCATGAACATATCTTTATTGTGCTTCGGGGTAACATTGTATCCTTGAATAAATTTGTCCTGTTGATATAAGGATAGATATAATTCATCTTGAAATGTATATATCGCCACAATGTCCGCTTGTTGATCCAAGATGCCGGCTAGTTGGGTAAAATAAATTACAATGTAATCAGTCGGCAAATCAGTAATGTTTTGATTTAATACTGTAACTCGGGTGTCCATCTCAATTTTCTCTCTAGGAATGAAAGTGGTGTTATTCACAGAATCGTTATCGTTAAAAATGCTTTGAAGATATACCATCATATATAAATCATAATTAGAAAGTTGCACTCCACCCATTCTTGAATGAACGTAATGCTTGATTACTTTATTTTTTTCTATTAAGTTCATTTCTAGGAATTGTTTAATATTGAACTCGGTGGGAATTTCCGTTGATTTGGGTACTATTTCTTTTACTGCGGATTGAAGGTCTGAAACCATATCTTTGATTAGAACCATATTTTCTTCTAGTGATCTACGTACTTCCATTATGGCTTCATCGCTATCTTGAACGGATTTTTCACAACCAGATAATAGAGAGACACAGATTAAGCAAGTAAGCGAAACATTTACTAATATACCATCCTTTTTCACTGGACCTCACCTTCATTAAAAAATACTAACTCATTTCTTTAATAAACACTTTTACCTTACATTGAGTTGCGTATTCTCAAATTATTTATTTTTTGTCATTCGGAGCTAGGCATATACCTTAGTTTATGCAAGCCCAATATCAACAACAGCTTTTAAAGCAAGCAACAGTTAATTGCCCTTCTTATGATGAGGTAACTGTTATGTTTTGAATGCAGGGATCAACCTTTCTATCACACTATTATTTGTACCAGAGGTTTTAATGATAATACTCAACTGGGACTACAATCAGCAACCGAGGTTTTAAAAGGCAGACGCAAACAGACCTTCACGTTCGGAAAGTCAGTATCCCCTTTATTCCTAACAGATTGAATCACCCGGACAGCACAGCATAGATGCGGCTAAAGGTTGGAAACCAGGGGCTATGGCGAACCAAAACGCAACTTCGTTTCTCTGGCATGCTGAACCAAACGGGAGGCTAGCCAAAATGAGATTCTCAATCACGATTTGTACTCGATTGCTTTCGTTTTCACGGGGGCATCTCCCTCTTGAAGCGAGATCTGATCAATGGCTCGTAGCAGATTGTAAGCAAAAAGTCCCGCGCACAGCACCAAATCATTGGTCGCTAACTTGCCTGACGCATTTGGCAACTCTCGGCGAAGATTGCACTTAATAATGAAACGTTTTCGTTCAGACAGACGTTCAGGTTCTCCACTGCGTCATTGCCGGCATCCATGTGAATCAGCAGTGGCCGATCAGTCACGCGGCGCCTCTATTCCAAGCTATGGAAGATCAAGGCTGAGGCCTCTTTCTGGACGTGGGTACTTCCTTCTCGGAGGTTCACGTTGACGCCATAGCCCTCTTGATGTATGCGAAAAAGGGGGAGTAGCCGTCTTTTGGTATAGTGATTGTAACGAGCAATTCACTACCTAACAAAAATAAAGTCCGGGGCGAACCTCCCCGGACTTTCATTTGTTGCTGCAGGAATGCGGCCTTTATAACCTAGTCAAGGACTACCGCTTCAAATATTCGCGGACGAAAGGCCACACCCGTTCCTTATAATACCGGTGACCGCCGCTGCCTTCATACAGCTCGCAGCTCGATTCGGCATCCATCGCGGCGTAGACGTTCCGAAGATGGCCGTACGTCTCGCGCGTCCCCTCGATCGGATAGATCTCGTCATGAACGCCGTGGACGATAAGCAGCGGTCTCGGCGCGATCAACGCCGCCACATCGTACATTTCCCCCAGATCCAGTATGCCGGGAACGATATTGCACGGGCAATGACCGATCGGAATGATCGATTTCTCGAACGTGCATACATACGACCCCGGCACGGCGACGGAGATCCGGTCGTCGAGCGCCGCCGCGAACAGCGTGACGGTGCCTCCGCCGGAGTTGCCGGTCATCACGATCCGGCTCGTATCGATTTCCGGCCGCGTGGCCGCATAATCGATCAGCCGTCCCATATCATGCACGCGCTCTCCGATCAGCGTCCGCCCGTACATCAGCGCCACTTTTTGAAAATTGACGCAGGAATTTCCCTTCCCATCCGATTTCAGCCATTCCTCTTCCCCGCCCATCTCGTAAAACCCGCGAACGTCCGGAGCGATAACCGCGTAGCCTTCCTTGACGGCCTGCACCGCCACATCCCTCTCGCCCTGCTCGCTGCTTACTCTATCCTCTTCGGAAGCGTAGTTCGCGACATAAGTTTCTTTGCCGCGCGCTCCGTGTCCGTGCGGAGTGACGACCAGCGGATAAGGCCCTTCTCCGGTACCCGGGAGCAGCAAATAAAACGGAATCTCGATACCGGGTTCGCTCGTCACGTACCATTTCTCGCGTGTGTAACCGTCGCATTCGACACTTTCCGTGCAGCGGGGGTTCAGCCCTGCGGGAACCGTCCCGATCCGGTTCAGACCGAGCCGCTCGCGGAGAGCGGCTCGAAAGTCGGCGCGCCAGGCATCCCAGCTTCCGTCCGAAAGCGGCGCACGGTAATCGAAGGTGCGGCCCGAGGCGCGGGCCAGATTGTCCCTGTAGCCGGCCGTATTAAAATATTGCATACGTCTCTCCTCCTACCAGCTCTCTAAATCAACGATACAAGCTTCACAATCGATTATACCCCCAACCGGAGGGCAATGGCACAAATATCCAATATTTTTTCCTATTCTCGCAGGCAGGTTACGCCTGCAAATAATCGTTCATATCCTCCAGCCCCGGGAAACCCTTCACCAGCTGGCCGCTACCGGACGATTGTGCGTTCTGTTCCGCCGGGTTCGGGGAAGGCGAGACGAATACGTTGTTGCGCGAGATAACCGTCTTCTCATTGTTGAGAACACGGGCGCCCAAATTCCGCGAACCGGACGAGAGGTAGAAGCTGTCCTCGAAATAGTTGCCCTCGATCACGGCAATACGCCCAATGGCCGACACGTAGACGTGGTAGGCGGTTCCCGAAGTCTGGCTGTTACCGAAGCCGACCGACTGGTTGCCGCGGAATACGAGCCTTTGGCCTGCGGTAAACGTAGCTCCGCGCTGCCCTCCCGACGTGGAATTCGGGTCGGCCGAGATCAGGTTGCCCTCTACGATCAGATGGTCCCAGCCCCCGTTTTTCTCCTGCCGGAACTCGATGCCGAACTCGCGCACATGCTCGATCACATTCATCAGAACTTGCCCGTTGTAAGCGCCTTCGAAACCTTGTACGCCTTTGACGCATTGACGAAATCGGTTGCCCGAGATCAGGAAATGGTCGCTTTCCCGGTAGCCGAGCGAGTTCCCGCCCTGAATCGATACCCCGGTCCGAAACCGGTATACGTCATTGTCGCAGCACATCGAATGATGCGAGCCGATCAATCGGACCGCGTGGCTCTCCGCCACCTTGTAACCGTCCTCGTTGATCATCTGATTGGCGTACACGATCGCATGGTTCTGGAAGAACACTTCGACTCCCATCTTGTTCGTATTCAGCATCCGGTTCATAACCGCCGCATTCCGGTAAGTCACCCGGCCCGGGAACCCTAACGAGGAGTTGCCCCCGCCAAAGCTAATGCAGACGTCGCACTCTTCAAAATCGTTATTGTGCACGACGGCTCTGTCCACGAACCAGACCTTGACGCCGGCAAAATTGTTCGCCCCTCCGCTGCCGCTCGGACCCGGCTTCTGGGAAAACTTCAAGGAGTGGACATTGACGTTCCGGACCCGCGTGGTCCGGTCGCTCTTGCCGATCAGCAGCGTGTTCGTCTGGGCCTCGGTAGTCAAATGGGACGACGGGCCCGCTCCGAATATCGTAATATCTCCCCGTTCGCAGAGAAATCCGGAAGCGCTGTAGTACGTGCCGGGAGGTACGTAGAGCGATCCCCCAGCCGGGACGTCCGCCATAGCGGCGTTCCATGCCGCCGTGTCGTCGGTTATGCCGTCGCCTGCCGCTCCGTACCAGCTTAAGCTAACGGCCGTCAAGATCGCTTCGCTGCGCATACGCGCCTCCAGCTCTTCCCGCAGCTCCTCAATCGCTGCATGAGGGCTCCCGTTACCGTTGCCATTGCCCGGCTTTTTTTCGCCCATAGCCCCAGCTGGAGCTCCAGCTTCCAGCGCGCTTGCAATTCCGCCGGACAGCAGCCCTCCCGCCACGGTCAGCACCCCCGCCGCGCCCAGCGTCGTCAGCACTTGCCGGCGATTGACGCGGGCTATCCCCGCACGGCCTCCCGGCTCCTCTCGTTCCTTGCGCACCAACGGGTTAACGGCTTGCTCCTTCTTGTCCAACAGCATCCACCTCTTCGATTTAAATTGGCCCGTCAGAGGGCCTATGGCACAACCGGCTGCCGCCGGAGAAAGCGGCGCCGGTCCGTGACGCCTCGATCAGCTGAACTACTTCAAATAACCGTTTGCGGTCAGCTCCCGTTTGATCTCATCCAGATACTGCCGGCCTTTGTACTTCGTCAAATAGGTACTCGTGTATTCGTCCCAGCTTTTGTCGTCCAGCGGCACATTGCCGTAGATGAACTTCAGCATCATCTCAGTCACATACTTGGACAGGTCGGCCGCGTATAACGTCGGCTCCTTCGCCTGCCCCATCGCGAAAATGCCGCCGATCTCCGGTTTGTCCCCGATCAGCTTCATCTGCTGCTCGTACAGGAACGGGTCGGGGTAAAACACCTTGACCGTCTCGGGAGCCGTCTTGATTGCAGGCTCGCCCATAATCGAATAGGCGGACAAGTAGTTGCTCTGGCTGCCGGCGATGAACTCCGTAATAATCCCATTCGTCTTCTTATGATTCAAGCCTTCGATGCCGAACGTAAGCAGCCTCGCTCCCTGTTCCCCGTTCATCCAATTCGCCAGCTCGATCATTTTGTTCACTTTCTCCGGCTGGTCCTTCAGCTTGACGGTCAGGCTCAATATACCGTTCGGCGAGTTCGTTTTGCCGTTGTTCGACGCTTTTCCGGCAGGACCGGTAATCGGAGGCAGCAGCACGACCTCTGCCTGCGGATTCAGCTTCTTCATATTTTGCACGATGGCGTTCGGGTAGCCCGTATTATGGAAAATGCCGATCTGTCCCTGCTCCGCCTTCTGCGTCACCCGGTCGAGGTTGTTCGTCGCCAGATCCGGATCGATCGCTCCGGACTTCATCAGCTCGTTCATATATTGCAAATAGTGGCGGAATTCGCCGCTGACCGGACCGCCCCTCAGCTTGCCGGCCTTATCGACCCAAAACGAGCCGCGCACGTCGCCCGTAAAAGCCGATAACAGCTGCCAGAACGGCTGGCCGTTCATCGAGGAGCCGGAGGCGGAGAAGCCGAACGTATCTTTTTTGCCGTTGCCGTCAGGGTCGTTGCCTGCAAACGCCTGCATAACCGCCTTCAGCTCATCTGTCGTCGTTGGCATCTTCAGGTTCAGCCGGTCGAGCCAGTCTTTGCGGATGAACAAGCTGTTCGTCATCGTCGGCGGACGCGCCGGAATGCCGTGATAGACGCCGTTTTTATCGGAGATGGTGTACAGCATTTCCTTGGTTGCGTATTTCAGGTTGGGCGGCAGCGCATTCGGCTTCAGCACCTCGTTCATCGGCAGCAGATACCCCTGCTCCTGGGCTTTCCGGTAATCCGCCATGTTGAAAAACAAAATCGCTTCCGGCAAATCGTTCGCGCCGATCCGCGCACCGAGCTTCGCCCTCCACTCGTCCGACTTCCCGCTCGAGAACGCATACTTCAAGTCGATGCCGAGATCCTTCCGGATCGTCTGCAGCACGATGTCCTGGTCCGGCGGCGGCACGTCCACCGATACCGATACCCACCGTTCAACCTCGATCGCTACCGGCTTCCCCGCTTCCTCCGCAGGCTGCGCCGCGTTATCTTCCTTCCCGCAAGCGGCCGTCGCTCCGGCAAGAGCGAGCGCCAATACTCCATAACCCCACTTTTTCATCTGGAAACCTCCCTGTTCTCGCTTTGCTCCGTGCTTTCCCGCATTGCCTACCGGCCATAAGGCCGTTAATTACTACCCTTTAACCGAGCCGAGCAGCACCCCTTTTGTAAAGTAATTTTGCAGAAACGGATAGATGACGAGCACCGGGATGATCGAGAGAATCACCGCCGCCATCTTGACCGACTCCGTCGGCACGACGATCGTCATATCGCCCATCTCCGAAGGGTCCGGCGTGTTCAGCATCGAACGCAGCACGGCCTGCAGCGGGTGCTTGCTCGTATCGGAGATGTACAGAATCGCCTCGAAAAACGAGTTCCAGTGACTGACCGCATAAAACAAAGAGATGGTGGCGATAATCGGCATGGACAACGGCAGCACGATTTTAAACAAGTAGCCGATTTCCGTCGAACCGTCGATCAGAGCCGCCTCCTCGAGATTTTGCGGCAAATTTTCGATAAAGCTTTTCATGACGAGCACATTGAAGACGCTTACGGTGCCCGAAAAGATAAGCGCCCAATAGCTGTTCAGCAGTCCCAGCGATTTGATCAGCATATATTGCGGAATCATGCCGCCCTGGAACATCATCGTGATGAGCAGCAGCAGCAGGATCGCGTTTCGCCCTGGCATCGATTTGCTCGACAGCCCGTAAGCGAGCATCATCGACAGCGCCACTCCGATCGCGGTCGAAACGATCGTCACGTAAGCCGAATTGGCGAGCGCCCTCATGATTTTCGTATCCTGCAGCAGCTCCGCGTACGCCTGGAACGTCACCACTTTCGGGAAAACGACGAATCCGCCGTTGCGCACCAATTCGATATATGGCGTCAGGGAAACGACCAATACGTAAAATACCGGGAACAGCGCGACGAGGCCGAGCAGCGTAAGCGCGATATAGTTAAAAGTTTGAAAGCCGATTTCTCCGGCAGAACGTCTCATCTGCACCCCTCCTCACCAGATTCCGGAATCTCCGAATTTTTTGGCCAGCCGGTTCGCCCCCAGCACCAGCAGCAGCCCGATTACCGATTTGAACAGCCCTACCGCCGTCGCCAGACTGAAGTTGTTGTCGATAATGCCTTTGCGGTACACCCACGTATCGATAATATCGGCCGTGTCGTACACGAGCGGGTTGTACATCGCGTATATTTGCGTGAAGCCCGCGTCCAGAATCGTGCCCATTTTCAGGATCAGCAGCAGAACGATGACATTGCGGATGCCCGGCAGCGTAATGTGCCACGTTTGTTTCCATCTCCCGGCTCCGTCGATCTTTGCCGCTTCGTACAGCTGCTGATCGATCGCCGTCAGCGCAGCCAAGTAAATGATAGCGCCCCAACCGATGTCTTTCCAGATGTCGGAGAAAATGAGTATCCAGCGAAACCAGTCGTTCGAGGTCAAAAATTGAACCGGCTGATATCCCCATTCCTTGAGCGTAAAGTTGATCAGCCCCGACGTCGGGGACAGAAACGCGATCAAGATTCCGTAAATGATCACCCACGATAAGAAGTGCGGCATGTACGTGAGTGTCTGGATCGTGCGCTTAAACCAGGAGCGTCCCACTTCGTTAAGCAGCAGGGCGAGTATAATGTCCGGCGTCATTCCGAACGCGATTTTCATGAGGCTGATGACGATCGTATTGCCCGTCACCTTCCAGAAGTCCGGACTTTCCCAAAATACTCGGAACCATTTGAGCCCGACCCAATCGCTGCCGGTTATGCCCAGAAACGGCGAGTAATCGAGAAACGCGATCGATACGCCGTACAAGGAGCCGTATTTGAAAATAAGAATGTACAGCAGTCCCGGGGCGATGAGCAAATACCGGTACTTGTACTTCCATATGACGCGAAGCAGGCGTGGCACCGAGCGCCCGGCTATCGCCGCACCGCGTCCGCTTTCCGCAATTGTCTTCATCGTATTGTCCTCCATCTTTGGTTGCGATGATTGGATTGTACCGCATGCCGGCTTGCCGGAGCTTTCGGATTGTTTGGCGAAACTTTCGTTTTTTTTGGGAGGATCGGAATAACGGGTTCAGCGGAGCGTGCTATAATTTTTAATAGAATCGAGACGGGGGGATGCCCATGATCCGCGGTCTGTTCGGCAGCTTGTCGGTTAAATTGTTTACGTTTTGCTTCATCTCCATATCGCTGCTCGTGCTGCTGCTCGTCGCCGTCTCCCAGCATTACGTATCCGGCCAGTTCGCGAGCCAGCAGACGTCCTACGTCACCCATGCGCTCAAGCGGACCGATTATTTCCTCAATCAATTCATGAAAAATTTGCAAAAAGACTTGCAGTTCATCGCCCGGGACCGGCGGCTGGCGGGACTGGAGCCCGATGGGACGGTACAACTGCTGGAGCAGTACCGGCTTCAGTGGAAAGATATTAAAAATTTGTACGTGTTCAGCTCGGACGGACACGTGCTCGGCACGTCCGGGGCGCTGTGGGATATCGCCTCCTCGGAGAACATCCGCAGCGTGCATCTCGGCTTGACGGCTGGCGATTCGCCGGTCGTGTGGACCGAACCTTATTTCTCCCCGGTATCGGATTATACCGTCACGATCGCGGTCAAACTCCCGATGGCGGAGGGCGAGTCTCCCGCGATCCTCGCTGCCGATCTGGATCTGGAATCGATTCTCGCCGCTTACGAGGACGAATACCTGGGCTCCAAAGTATCCCTTCTGCTGCTAAGCCGGGCGAACCGCCCGCTCTCGGTCCGGTCGCCTTACGTGAAGTACGATGTGTTCGCCAAATCGTATTCGCTGGCCGGGCTCCCCGCCGATTCGCTGGAGCATAACGTGAACTCGTGGCAGGCGGAGGACGAGCAAGGAAACCCGCTGCATATCTCCCGGGCGAACAGCAACATCTGGGGCTGGCAGGTCATCCTCATTTTGAACGACAGCTTTTTGGCCAAATCGCTCGCTTTTATGAAGGCGTTTTCGATTCTGATCGGCTTGGCCGGACTCGTGTTGTCGATCGTCGTGTCGTACTATTTGGCCCGTTATATGATCAAACCGCTTAAGCAGCTCGTCCCTCAGATGAAAAAAGTGAGCGCAGGCGATTTTCAGACGCAGATCGATAGTCGGCGGAACGACGAATTCGGCATACTGGCCGTCTCCTTTAACCGGATGGTCGTCAAAATCAGCCAGCTTATGGACTCGGTCGTTCAAACCGAGATTAAGAAAAAGATGTACGAGCTGAAGGTGCTGCAGACGCATATCCAGCCTCACTTCCTCTACAACACGCTCAATTCGATCAGCTATCTCGCCAAGCGCGGACGGACGCAGGAAGTGGATACGATGATTACGAATTTGTCCTCGCTGCTGCATTTTCATCTGGATAAGGTGGAAGAGTTCGTTCCGTTCGACGAGGAGCTGGAAGGGGTGAAGCGGTACGCTTCGATTATGGAATTCCGGTATCCCGGCCAATTCATCCTCGACTTCGATATCGACGAGATGGTGAGGCACGTCCCGATTCCGAAGTTTACGCTGCAGCCGCTGGTGGAGAATGCGATCTTCCACGGAATTCTGCCCAAAGGCGAGCTCGGTTCCATCGTCGTGACCGGGGAACGGGACGGCGAGCGGATCGTGCTGCGCGTCTCCGACGACGGAATCGGCATACCGGACAACCGGCGCAGTCTGCTGCTGCAAACGAAACCGGACGGCGCTCACGCCGGGTATTACCATCTCGGACTGTTCAGCATCCACGAAAGATTGCGGCTGTATTACGGCGAAGGCTACGGACTGCGTATTCATAGTGTCGACAGCGGAGGAACGACGGTAGAAATCATCATTCCGTATGAGGAGGGGACCCGGCATGCAGCTTGAAGAGAACGAACCGTCTCCGGACATTCGGGTATTGATCGTAGACGATGAATATATGGTACTGAGTACGCTCCGCGAGGAGATCGGCTGGGAGCGGCTCGGCATGAAGGTTGTGGCGGAGGCGTCGAACGGCAGACAGGCTTTGGAGAAATGCGCCGCCTACAGCCCCGATCTGGCCTTGGTCGACATCTCGATGCCAGTGATGAGCGGGCTGGAGATGATCGTTTCGGCCAAGCCCGATTTCCCGGGACTCCGCTTCGCGATTCTGACTGCGCATCCAGACTTCGCCTACGCTCAGGAGGCGCTGAATGCGGGCGCGCTCGCTTATGTGCTCAAGACGCCGGTGCTCGTCCAGGATGTGGAGCGGATGCTGGCGAATTGCCGGGACACGATCCGGGCGGAGCGCGAGAGCCGCCTCCGGGTCCGGTTCGCCGATCAGGTGCTGAGCCGGCACGCTTGGGACATCCGGCATGCGCTTCTGCTGGATTTGCAGCGGGGCAGCCACATTACGGATCCGCATTGGGAGTATTTGTTCGGGCACGTCAAGCCGAACTCAGCGGACAGGAGCGATCCGGCTGCGCCAAATGCTTCGGCTGCTCGGTCGGATCATCCGACCCAGCTTCAAGTTATGTACGTAACGGCGCTACATATGAAGCGTCTTCTGGCCCGCTACCCCGAAGCTGACGCGCCTCTGGTGAAGTATTCCTTATTCCAGGCCGTTCAGGAAGTAGCGGCCGATTGCGGCGGAGGGACGGCGCTCCCTGACGCCACCGGCGGCGTTTACCTGATCCGCACGTTCGCCGTCTCCGGCAGCAGATCCAAATCCGAGTCGGACGTCCAGCATATCGTCACCCGGCTGAACCGGTTTTTCGCCAACTATTACTCCGCCGACGCCGTAGTCGGGATCAGCTCTTCCCGTACGTCGCGCGAGAGCTTGCGGGACATGCTGCATGAGGCCGAAGCCGCCTCGGAGCTTTCCTTTTATATGCCCGGCAGGGAAGCTCCGTATTATGCTTACGAAAACAAGCCGGCTGTCGGATCGTCGGGGGCCGCATGGCCGAAGGTGGAAGCCGAGCTGCTCGCGAAGTGGCGCCAGCCTCACCGGGCGGACGTCCCGGGCAGCTTGCAGGTGCTCCGCCACTATGCGGAGAGCGATCGGCCCGAGCCGGGTAAGCTTCGCCGTCAGACGCTCGCCCTGCTGGAGACGTCCGGTGTGCCGCTGACCCGCAGCGACTGGAACGAGCTGACCGACAACGGGACGCTGAACGCCTGGCTCGACTGTCTCGAAAAGGTGCTGAACCGGGACACCGCTCCCGCACCGGCCGCCCTCGCGGTCCCTGTGATGCACGAGGATATTGGCAAGGCGCTTGACTATATGCACAGCCATCTGCACGATAACTTGACGCTCGCCAAGGTGGCCGAGCATATTCATATGAATCCGAGCTATTTCAGTCATCTGTTCAAGGTCAATACGGGAACGACGTTTATCGACCATCTGACCGGGCTGCGGATCGAGCGGGCCAAGCAGCTGCTCCAGAGGCCGGATCTGAAAAACTATATGCTCTGCGAGCAGATCGGCTTCGCCAGCTATCCGCACTTCTGCACGCAGTTCAAAAAACATACGGGATACACCCCGAGCGAGTACAAGCAGCAGGTGCTCGCATCCGGGACGGGGGCCTGCGGCGGGAAATGAGCAGTCCGCCATAAGGCTCGTCTGTGCATACGCGGTCGTATCCATTCGTTCCATGATCGGGTATACTATTTGATATATGGAGTTTTTCTTGCGAGCAGAAAGTATTCAGCTTCGGGTCTTAAATAAAGCTTGCGACGGTCGAAGCAAGTAATGATTTTGCATCTTATTTTGAATAAGGAGTGGTTCTCCATGTCAATGGTACGCAAACTCCACCCTCAACTAGTAAGAAACCTAAGGGAGTTTTTATCGGAAAACAATATTTCCACCAAAAAGCTTGTCATTGATCTCGAGGCCGAAACCATTGAGGACTTTGATGATTATTCCGTAGATGACATTTTAAGTGTAGCTGGAATTCTAAAACCTGGGGAAGCGCAAGAATTATTAGAGCACATTCAGGAATCTCGTGAGGGCTGGAGAAAGTGACACACAATCCGTCCGGTTACTTATTCGATTCGAACATCGTCATCGCTATTCTAGACAATGATCACGCTGCTGTTAGTTTGGTACGACAAGCCCAGGAAGAAAAACGGAGAATCTACTTTTCCACGATTACAGAATGTGAAGTATTGAGTGGAATAAAACATAATCAGTTTCTAGTAGCGGAGCGATTGTTCTCCCCTAAGCATGTGATCGCTGTCGATTCCGCCGTTGCAAGAAAAGCAGCCTCCATACAAAATGAGCAAAGAAGCAAGGGTCGAAAAATAAAAACTCCTGATGCTCTCATCATTGCAACAGCCTTTACAGATAATTTGGTACTGGTCTCCCGAGATTCTGACATGAACTTTGTTACGAATGAGTATGGAATGACTCTGTTGAAAATATAGAAGCTATTGCATGGGTGGCCAAAGACCAAAACGCAAAAAGCCTGCGCATCCTCGCAGGCTTTTTGCGTTCCACAATTCCGCTGCCCGACTTACCCGGACAACCGAACAAGCTTCCTTTATCCGTGCTGACGCTGGAACTCTTGCATAAACTCGGCCAGAGCCTTGCAGCTCTCATACGGCACGGCGTTGTACGTGGAGGCGCGCATATGGCCGACGTCGCGGTGGCCCTTCAGACCGATAAATCCGGCCGCTTCCGCTTGCTGGATGAACTTCTTCTCCAGCTCGTCGCTGCCGAGCGCAAACGTAATGTTCATGAGCGAACGGTTGCCCGGATCGACAAGCCCCTCGAAGAAGCCGCCGCTGCCGTCGATGGCGTCGTAGATCAGCTTCGTTTTGTCGAGATTCATCCGTTCCATCGCTTCCAGACCGCCGAGCCCTTTAATCCATTTGAGCACAAGGCTTACGATATAGACGGAGTAAACCGGAGGCGTATTATACAGCGACTTGCTTTTGGCGTGCGTATCGTAACGAAGCATCGTAGGCAGCCCCTTAGGCGAATCCTTCAGCATGTCTTCCTTCGCGATGACGACCGTAACCCCGGACGGTCCCAGGTTTTTCTGCGCGCCGGCATACAGAAAGTCGAACTTCGACACGTCCACCGGACGGCACAAAATATCGCTCGACAAGTCCGCGATCAGCGGCACGCTGCCGGTATCCGGGTATTCCGCGTATTGGGAGCCGGCAATCGTCTCATTCGACGTAATATGAATGTAGGCGGCGTTCGGGCGAACCTCAATCTCATTCGGAGCTGGGATTCGGCGGAATCCGCTTGCTTCGCCGGTACCGGCCACATACGTCTCGCCGATGCCTTTCGCTTCCTTCAGCGCTTTGTCCGCCCAGCTTCCGGTCAGTACATAACCGGACGCTTGGCCTTGCTTCAAGTAGTTCATCGGGATCATGGCGAATTGCGTGCTGGCTCCTCCTTGGAGAAACAGCACTTCATACCCGTTCGGTACGCCAAGCAGTTCCTTCAAGAGCGATTGAGCTTCATCGTTGACTTGCTCGTATTCTTTGCTCCTGTGGGAGATTTCCATAATCGACATGCCGATTCCGCGATAATCGACGAACTCCGCTTGCGCTTGCTGGAGCACGTCCAGAGGCAGCGCAGCCGGTCCGGCGTTAAAGTTGTATGCCCGTTTCGTCACAGTTACCACACCTTTTCCGTTTGTGTAATATGGCTATGATAGCAGTATTCGGGAAGCCGTTCAATACAGCAGGGCGAAATTGTCCGAAAGTTGTCTTAAAATGAAAAAATTTGTTCTCCGTCCGGGTGTCCGTATGCACTCCCGGGCACTTGAGGTATACTCCTTTTGAACGTACGCCAAACTATGGATACCATGGCAGAAAAAGAGGTGAGCATCATCGCAGCATCCGAAATGCACAGGCTGTTTATCGCCGTTCCGCTGCCTGCCGCTCTTCAAAACAAGGCGGCAGACGCGATGGACCGGCTCAGACAGGTTCAGTCGTATAAGAAATGGGTGCACCCTGAAGATTTGCATCTGACGCTGACGTTTATCGGCGACGTCCCTCCGGCCTCCATCGCCGCCATCGAGACCGAGCTGGAGAAGGTCGCTGGGCGCAGCAACCCGTTCCCGCTTCGTCTGCACGGCGCCGGCACGTTCGGACTCCCGCATTCCCCCCGTGTGCTGTGGGCCGGTCTGGACGGCGGAATGGAGCAGCTGCGGCGGCTTCAGGCAGACGTTGAAGGGCAGATGGCCGCGCTCGGCTACCCTCCGGAAAAACGTCCCTACTCGCCACATATTACGTTGGCGCGGCAATATACCGGCGACGCTCCGGCACTGGAAGAGGCGCCTGCGGCACTGTTCCGCCCGGACGACGCGGACGGCTCCGCGCTCGCATGGATCGCCGACCGGATCGTCCTGTACCGCAGCCATCTAGGCCGCACGCCGATGTACGAGCCGGTCCGCACCGTCGTCTTTCACGCGGGCGGCTGACACCGCATCCCCGACGCGCAGCCCAGCCTGGTACAGCCCGGCAGCGGACAGGCCGCATTCTGCCCCGCTTACCGCCCCATCACAGCTTGTTGCTGCTGCAACTCGCGCTGCGCCAGCCCCCTAGGCATGACGGCGTACGATCACGGCCGGATCACCTCCGCTTTCCGTACCGCGCGAAACTGCGGGGATCGCGCTTCATGACGGAGTCAACCTCCACATGCCTACACCATCAGCAGTCCAATCGCCTGGCGCACCTCGGCGATCACGCTTTGCGCCTTCTCTCTCGCTTTATCGCGTCCGATCCGAAGCACATCGACAGCGTCCGCTTCGCTTAAACGGGCGTGCCGGAGCCGGAACGGCTCGACGACCGCGTTCAGATTGGCGGCCAGCTGCCCTTTGCAGGCGACACAGCCGATCTCGGCGCGCCGGCACTGCTCCGCAATCGTCTCCCGCTCCGCCTCGCCGGTAAAGTACGAGTGCAGGTGAAACACGTTGCACCCTTCTACGGTCGGATGCCCCGGCTCCTCGCGGTAAACGCGCAACGGATCGGATACCGTCCTGCGCACCTTCTCCCCGATCGCCGTCCCGTCGTCCTTCAGACTGATGTAAGTCGCAGCGCCGTCCGATTTGCTCATTTTCCCGCTCCCGGTAAGCGAAGGAACCCGGCCCGCATTTTCAATAATCGGCTGCGCTTCCGGGAATACGTCCCCGTACAGTTGATTGAACCGCCGGGCGATCGTCCGCGCAATCTCCAGATGGACGAGCTGGTCTTCTCCGACCATGACCCGCTCCGTCTTGAACAGCAGGATGTCCGCCGCCATCAGGACCGGGTATCCGACGAGCCCGTAATTAATATTGTCCGGATGCCGCTTCGCCTTCTCTTTGAACGTCGGCACTCTCATCAGCTCGCCAAGCGGCATCACCATGCTCAAATACGTATGCAGCTCGCATATCTCCGCTGCCAGCGACGATTGCACATACAGCGTGCACCGCTGCGGATCGACGCCTCCTGCGACATAGTTGCGCGCCGTCTCGATCACATAGGAGCGCAGTTGGTCCGGTTTCGGATGCGTCGTCAGCGAATGCAGATCCGCGATAAAATAACGCGCCTCATATCGCTCCTGCGCCTCCACAAGCCCTTTCAGCGCCCCGTAATAGTTCCCTACATGCAACTCTCCCGTCGGACGAATGCCCGATATCATACTCGTTCTAGTCATTGAAATCCCTCCATTTGTATATATCTCTACCGATATGGCGGCTTAGCCGCTTTGCGCCTAGTCTTGCATATTGCTTCCGTCCGTTCCGTTTGTCCGGAACCATCCGCCACCAGCCATCGCTCATTTGCGACCACACTCCTTTCCGGTTTCTCCGGCGGCCGTCCCGCTGCGTACAGCAAACGTCCTCCGAAGTCATTTGACCGCTTATTAGAAAACAAAAAGAGCCTTCCATCCCCATAAAAAGGACGGAAAGCCCGCGGTGCCACCTTTAATTAGTTTGCCTCATGAGCAAACTCGCTTTAGCGGTACGGAGCAATGTCGGAGAGCGCCGGCGCCATAGTCTGCCAAGCGTCACGCATTGTCGATACCGTGCCCCGGGATATCGGGTAGGCGTCCCGCCGGAGTCTAAACGTTTAGGGGGAATCCCCGCAACGGTTCGGTCCGGACGCTCGGAAGTCCATTCGGCAAGACGTCCACACCGGTTCGCACCTGCCACCGGCTCTCTGACGTTTTCGTCGTGCGTACTCCTCTTCTTCATCGCGCGTGTTATACTTACGAATGGATATTATTATACATTCGACGGGACCTCTTACGCAATCCCCTCTCCGGAAACCGCTTGTTTCCATTGCCGAAAGCCGCCCGGGAATTCGCTGCGCTTTCATTCGCCGCATCTCGAACATTTCGCATATTTCGGCTATTTTTTGCATGAAAAAGGAAACTTTTCGTCGACAGTTGACGTCTAATCGATGTTCGGACAAAATAGGTATATTGACTTCGGAAACGGGTGAAACCAATTGATATGAAAGCCGTCAAATACTTCATTGTCTACTTCATCGCCGTACAGCTGTTGCTGCCATACGCTTTCTCGCTTTCCGACGTTTATAGCAATCGGATGGATTACAAGCTGATGCTGGACAACAACAACATGCACGACATTGACGCCGTGCTTCAGCAGGTCAAACGAGATATCGACCGGAACGACCGCAGCGATTATATCGTCATGCTCGGAGACTCGGTCTTCTACGGAAGTCCGGGCAGCTCCAATCAGGCTGTCAACGTATTTCTTCAGCAAAAACCGGGAGCGCCAACCGTCTACAATTTATCGTTTCCCGCCATGCAGCTCGGGGATCTTTACACCATGCATCTGAAGCTGGAGAAGTTCGGAATCTCTACGGACAAGCTGCTGTTTAACATCCGATACGCCTCCTTTATTCCGAGGGATCCTTTTCCGCGCTCGGTATTTTGGCTGGGCGAGCATCTGCGTGTCCTCGACCGCGACGCTTACGAGCATGTGCTGCCTCAGCTCAAAAGCTCGGACTTCAAGACGCCGGACGACCCTTACAAGTATTTTCAGCGCGCTCTGCACGAAGAATGGCTGCCACAGTTGTCGCTGATGAGGTACAAAGATTATTTCCGGCAAAACCTGAATCACGCCTGGCTGAACTTTACGAACCGGCCGATTCCCGACGATGCTCTCGACGATTCCCGTGCCTGGTATATTAAGAAGGAGTGGCAGGAGTCGCAAGGGCTGAATTACAACGAGTTTCTGGAGGATCCGCTCCTCATTGCAAGCTTTACGGACAAGCCGTTTGACTTGACCGAAAACAACGTGGACGTCTATTTCCTGAACAAAATCATCGAACGTCAGCAAGGCAAAAAAACTTGGATCGTGCTTAGCGGGACGAATCACGATCTGATGGGAAGCTCGGTCGAAAAGCCGGGGTACAAGGCGAACCTGGACGCGATCAGCCGGATGATGGCGGACAAGCCGGTTACGTATATAAACCTGGAGGGCGTCATCGAAGGCGACTATTTTTCCGATCACACGCACTTTACTCCGGAAGGCAACGCCAAGCTGGCCGACGTGCTGTGGCCGTATTTGAACCAATAGACATTATGATCGGATAGGAGAACGACCATGCTCTTCCATACTCCCGAGTTTTTCTCGCTGATGATCGTCTCGCTGGTGCTGTTTTATGCGTTTCCGCGCTGGCGGATTCCGATGCTGACGGTAGCGAACATCGTCTTTTATATCGTGGCCGGGGTCGGCAACCTGATTTTGTTTTTGGCGATGACCGCCTTCACGTATTATTGCTCCAAAGCGCTGCGCGGATCGTACAGCCGCTTTTTCCTTTGGTTTTCGATTATCGTCAACGTAGCGAATCTGCTGTTCTTTAAATATACGACGTTTCTCATCCGCTCGGTGGAAAAAGGGCTGGGCGTATCCCTGCTGACGGAGAACTCGTTTCTGCTCAAAATCGTACTTCCGATCGGGATTTCGTTCTACACGTTCCAGATGATCGCTTACCTTGTCGACGTCTATAAAAAACGGTGGGAGCCCGCCCAGTCGGTGTTCCATTTCTGGGTATTCATCTCGTTTTACGCGCACTTGGTCGCCGGACCGATTATGCGGGGGAGCGAATTTATGCCCCAGATCGACAACTTGCGCAAAATCCGCTTTAGCGCGGACAATTGGCGGCTAGGGGCGTTCTTTTTGTCGCTCGGCATATTCAAAAAAGTCGTACTCGCCGACTATTTGACGCCGCACGTCGATTCGTTTTTTCAGAACACCGCCAACTTGACCGGAGCCGAAGGCTGGATCGCCGCTTACTTGTTCGCGTTCCAGATCTTCTTCGACTTCTCGGCCTACAGCGAGATGGCACTCGGAATTGCGTATTTCTTCGGCCTGGAACTGGCCGTCAACTTTCGAACCCCGTATTTGAGCAAAAATCCGACGGAGTTTTGGCGCCGCTGGCATATTACGCTGTCCAACTGGATCAAGGACTACATCTATATTCCGCTCGGCGGCTCACGCAATGGCGAGGTCCGGCAGTTCACGAACCTGTTCATCGCCATGACGATCTCCGGCATCTGGCACGGGGCGTCCTGGACGTTCGTCGCCTGGGGGATGTTCTACGGCGCATTGGCCACGGTGCACAAGCTGTACATGATGCTGAAGGAAAAGCTGGGGCTCAGCTTTCTGGACAAAAGCCGGATCTACCAGTTTATCGCCATCATCGTCTTTTTCCATATCACCTGTATCGCTTGGGTGTTGTTCCGCGCCGAAGGGCTAAGAACCGCGCTGTCGCTGATCAAGCGGATGCTGACGCCTCAGGCGTTCAACTTCGACGGTCACTACTTGTTCCTCGGCATCGTTATCGGATTGTTCGTGCTCCATATCCTTGAGTATTTCCTGCACAAGCATCGCACCGGGCTGGGAGTGTGGTGGCACAAATATTTTCCGGCACCGGTACGCGCGATCCTGTACACCGCCGTGGCGGCGTTCCTCATCCTGTTCCTGAAGGGCGAGCAGAACACGTTTATTTACTTCCAATTTTGAAGGCGTGGGAACGTCCCAATGTCAAGAAAAACCGTCAGGGGAATCACCCTGACGGTCCTTTGACGTGCAAACCCATACGTTAGCGCGTGGGAGGGAATGGTACCGGGCTCCAGCCGCTCGCCCTCAGTCGTGTTGTCTTTTTTAGGTTTGGCGGTTACAACGCGACTTCGAATGCGGCCCGAGTGTGATTTTGGCGTGTTTCTTGCCAAATTCACACCCAAACTTTCCGCTCCAGTACCCATTCCCTTTGATCTCTTACGAGCTGCCTTCCACTTGATTCAACCTCAACCGTTCTTCGATCCGGTAATCGTAACTGTGCACCCCTTTGTAATGTTCAGGGTACATCTCCCTCCATAACCTTCGCAATCAAATTGCGGCGGAACTTCCGGATCTCCATCATCCATGGCATCAAAGTCACGCACTACGCTGAGCGGAATTTCCTCGTTCTCTTTGCAGGTCAAACAAATATAGTTGACACATCTCCGACGTCATCGTGCGTTTGCTTCCGTTCGTTAGCTTTTTCTTCTTTTTTACGGGCTTTCGTTTCTTGGATACCGGTGAATTCGCCTATCATCCTCTTAGAAAAGGAAATCCCCAGCGACTATCGAAGAAGAAGAAGAAGAAGCACCTGACAGAGAGCTTCAATCTATACCTACCCTACCACAGGAGTTTGAAGTCGCATGGGGAAATCCTCGCATATTCAAAGCCGTAAGGGAACCACCGCATGAAGCTCCCAGCACGCGGTGCTCGGCGTCGCATGACGGTGGTCAACCACGTTTAGTTGGCAGCTTCGAGGTGTTAACCTGGAGCAAGCCCTCATCGTAGCCACGATGGAGCCGAGCCCCACCAGAAGCACCACATGACTTACTAACGGACATCACGGCCGCTTATTCGTCAAATCGGCGCACTTTTTCATTGTAACGGTCACCACGGCACGTATCGGGCAGTCATTCTGCTAAAAAGGGGACTACGACCATCGTAAGCGGCTCTGATGTCCGTTACGCTTCCAACTTGCGCTTTTTCCGGTTGTAAGCTGCTGTGATGTCCGTTAGGATGCTGCGGGGGAGAGGACGGAAAGACCGGGGGTGGCCCTGGCGCTGACGAAACCCATAACAACCCCATCTGAGTGAACGACCACCGGGCCCCACCGCATAAACCGCTTAACCGCTCAAAGCTCATAAACGGCAACAACGCAAGTAAGGGAACCCCCATTTTACTTTAGTACGGTGAAGCGCTTGAAGATTCTGATATTACAAGGATAAACGCCTAACGGCGTCTTTGACACTGGCGTTTACCGAGATTTAGAGCCACTTCCGCGATACACTTTCCGATAAATTAAACGAAAGGACCTCAGGCTTCCACAGCAAAGTGGGAGGCCAAGGTCCTTTTTCTCGAGGATAATCGGTTCTGAGTGAAGCTCACATAAACTCGAAACGGTCTGACCTGGTTTACAACATAACGCTAGTCACGAATGGAACTCTTGCCCGCAGCTGACTTCTTTCACGTACCCGGTACGTATGACGAAATCGCCGAAATGCTCGCCTTCGTTTCGCTCCTTCGCGTAACGGTTCACGATCGGCTGCAGCGAATCCAAGATGTCCGCCTCACCGATATTTTCCTTATACAGCTTGTTCAGCCGGTTGCCAGCGAATCCGCCGCCCAAGTACATATTGTACTTGCCCGGCGCTTTGCCGATAAAGGCGATCTCCGCCAGCATCGGCCGGGCGCATCCGTTCGGGCAGCCGGTCATCCGGATGACGATCTCCTCTTCGCGCAAGCCGGCTTCGTCCAGCATCGGCTCGATCTTGTCGATCAGGGAAGGCAGGTAACGTTCCGACTCGGCCATAGCCAGCCCGCAGGTCGGAAGGGCTACGCATGCCATTGAATTTCTACGCAGCGCCGAATGCTGTTTGCCGTCGTTCAGCCCATATTCCTTGATCATTTCCTCGATCTTTTTCTTCTTCTGGGCCGATACGTTGCCGATAATGAGGTTCTGGTTCGCCGTGAGCCGGTAATCCCCCGAATGCACTTTGGCAATTTCTCGCAAACCGGTCATGAGCGGGTAGCCTTCCTCGTCCTTGATCCGTCCGTTCTGGATGAACAACGTGTAATGCCATTTGCCGTTGCTGCCCTTCACCCAGCCGTAACGGTCGCCGCTATGGTCGAACCGGTACGGGCGCGCCTCTTCGAGCTTCCATCCAAGACGGTTCGTCAATTCCTGGATAAACCAGTCGATGCCGCGGTCGTCAATCGTATATTTGAACCGGGCATGCTTCCGCACCGCGCGGTCGCCGTAATCGCGCTGAATCGTCACGGTTTTCTCGGCCACGTCGACAATCTGCTCCGGCTTGCAAAATCCGATCACTTGACCGACCTGCGGATACGTTTTCGGATCGCCGTGCGTCATCCCCATCCCGCCGCCTACCGAGACGTTGAAGCCTTGCAGCTGTCCGTCCTCGACAATGGCGACAAAGCCCAAATCTTGCGAGAAAACGTCCACGTCGTTGGACGGCGGAACCGCTACGCCGATTTTAAACTTGCGCGGCAAGTAAACCGGTCCATAAATCGGCTCCTGTTCGGCCTCGGTATCCTGGCTGTCCACCACTTTCTCGCCGTCGAGCCAAATTTCGTAATAAGCTCTCGTCCGCGGGTTTAAATGCTCGCTCACTTGCCGCGCCCACTCGTACACCTCGGCATGAACGTCCGACTGGTACGGGTTCGGGTTGCACATCACGTTGCGGTTCACGTCTCCGCAGGCGGCCAATGTGCTTAGCAGGGCGTCGTTCACTTCGCGGATCGTTTTTTTCAGGTTCCATTTAATAATACCGTGCAGCTGGAACGACTGACGCGTCGTCAAGCGAATCGTCGAGCCGGCAACCTCCTCCGCCAGACGATCCAGCATCAGCCATTGTTCCGGCGTAACGACGCCCCCTGCCGCGCGTACGCGCAGCATGAACTGATAAGCCGGCTCCAGCTTCTGCTTCTGCCGCTCGTTCCGCAAGTCCCGATCGTCCTGCATGTAACTGCCGTGGAATTTCATCAATCGATTGTCGTCTTCGGGAATCGATCCCGTGATGACGTCTTGTAGCGTCTCTTCGAGGCTTCCGCGCAAATAATTGCTTTCCCGTTTAATATGCTCTACTTCGCTGTGCGGCGCACTTTTTGGCGAAAGCAAATTGTTGTCCGACATGACATGCCATCTCCTCTCGCAATTGTTCTATAACGAGGCTGCGACTACCCCCAGCCTATTTTAATAAACGTCCCGCTGGTAACGCTTCTGCTGCTGCATACGGATCAAATACGATTCGGCTTCCTCCGGGCTCAAATCCCCGTGTTGTTCGAGGATCGTCGCCAAAGCAGCATGGACGTCGTGCGCCATCTTCTTCTCATCGCCGCATACGTATACATGCGCACCTTCCTGCAGCCATGCGTACAGCTCCCGGCTCTTCTCCATCATCCGGTGCTGCACATACACTTTGCGTTCGGTATCGCGGGAGAACGCCACATCCATCCGTGTCAGCACGCCGTCCTTCAGCAGACGCTGCCATTCGGTCTGGTACAGAAAGTCGGTGGAGAACCGCTGGTCGCCGTAGAACAGCCACGATTTCCCCGCCGCCCCCGTTTCTTGGCGCTCAGCCATAAATGCCCGGAACGGCGCGACGCCGGTTCCCGGCCCGATCATAATGATCGGCGTATCCGGATTTTCAGGAAGCTTGAAATTCGGATTATGTTGAATGAACACCGGCACCGTATCGCCCGACTCTACCCGATCGGCAAGCTGAACGGAGCAGACGCCGTGGCGGGCGCGTCCATGCGCTTCGTAGCGCACCGCCCGGACCGTAACGTGCACTTCATCCGGAGTTGCCGCTTGGCTGCTGGCGATCGAGTACAGCCGCGGCGGAATTTTCCGCAAAATGGAAACGAACTCGCCGGCCGGCACGCCTTTCAGCGAATGATCTTGCACCAGGTCGAGCAAATCCCGCTCCGCGATATACGCCTTAAGCTCCTGCTCCCGTCCCGCCTCCAGCAGTTCCTTCAGCCCGTCATTTGCGGTAAGCTGCAGTGCCTGCGCCAGCAGCGGTTTCGTCAACACGGTAATTTCGTAATGACGAAGCAGCGCCTCGCGCAGCGGCCGTGTTTCGCCGTTTTTGTTTACGGGTACGGCTTCGTCCGCGTTCCAGCCCATCGCTTCGATCAAGTCGTCGACGAGCTCAGGATGGTTCTCCGGATAGACGCCCAGGCTGTCGCCCGGCTCGTACCGCAGGTTCGAGCCTTCCAGCGACAGCTCGATATGGCGCGTCTCGCGCTGCGATCCACGGCCGTTTAAGTTCAAATTATCGAGCACTTCCGCCTGGAACGGATTCGACCGCGAATATTCCGATTCCGTATCGGCAACCGCCGAACCCGCGTTGGACTGAATCGGCGCAGCCACCGACTCGCCGAGCTTCGCCAGGACGGCATTCATCCATTCTGCCGCGCTCTCGCTGAAATCGACGTCGCAATCGACGCGCGGAACAAGCCGCTCGCCGCCAAGCGCCTCCAGTTGTTTGTCAAAGTCTTTACCCGTCTGGCAAAAAAACTCGTAGGACGTATCCCCGAGCGCCAGCACGGAGAAGCGGAGACCTTCCAGCCGCGGCGCTCTTTTGCTATGAAGAAATTCGTAGAAAGTAACGGCGTTGTCCGGAGCGTCTCCTTCCCCATGGGTGCTGACCAGAATGAACAGGTTTTCAACCTTTTTTAAGCCGTTCGTCTTAAAATCGCTCATCGAGGAGAGCGAAACCCGGAAGCCTTGCTCCTCCAGCTTTTTGGCGAATTTCTTGGCTAGCCCCGCGCAGTTGCCGGTCTGCGATCCGTAAATCACGGCCGCTTCCTTGGAAACAGCCGCTCCGCTGCCTGTTGCAGCCGCAGGCACTGCCGTACCCGGTACGGCCGATGAACCTGCCGCCTGAAAGGCCGTGAGGTAGCCGCTCAACCAATTGCGCTGCGCTTCCGTCAGCGTTGGCAGCAGCCGGTTAAGCAGTTCGGCCTGCTCCTGACTAAAGGGACTGTTCGTGACTCGAAGTTCCAAACGTATACACCTCGCCTAACATCCACTGAAATAAATTCCAAGTATTCTTATCTAAATTATACTTCCCTCTTGAACCCTACCACTACAGGCGGTATCGGTCAATTAGAGTGATCTTATAGGATTCATCAGGAATACTGATAAAAGAAAAGCATAACGGAAAAAAGACCTCCGACGGAGTACTCCGACAGACAGCCTCTTTGGCGCATAACTGTTGTTCCTGCACCAATGACAATATAATCAAAACCTTGTTATATATATTGACCTTCTTTGCAATCGGCGGAAACCCAGTCCATTAGACCCCGTCTCTATGAGAGATAAAATAAAAACTTATCCCCCAGATTGTTCAAAAAGCTCTGCGCCGATTTCCCTGGGACCGGACTTTGTTAATTCACTCCCGATAGACCCTTTTAGTAATAATTCATCTATAGTTTTTTCTATTAATTGGTATATTAGTGTAGTTGAAGGAGATTTAGAAATTGGGAGAGAATCAATATGCGGAAAATTTTCAGTGGATTATTGGCATTTAGTATCATGTTGATTATTTTAACGCCAAAACCATTATTTGCGGAATCGATTATTAAGGATGGAATACTGGAAAAAGCTATTCATGCAGAGTTAAAGCAAGCAGCCGAAAAATCAGATACACGACCTCTCTCCGATAAGCAGCTTACATAATCTTCAGAAGCTTGTGATTGATAATAACAAGATCGAAGACCTTAGTCCAATAGCTAATTTAACAAAGCTAACAGACCTCCTTGCAAGCCATAATCAAATTTTAGATTTATCGCCGGTGACGGGGGCAAAACTGAAGTGGCTGCTAGTGAGCAGCAATCAGATTCAAGAATTGGAACCATTGAGAAACCATCCGACGTTGGAGCATTTGTATCTGGATAACAATAATATTCAGGATATTGCCGTATTGGAAACGATCCGAAACTTATAAACCGTAATCGTTGACAATAATCCACTTAGCGAAGAAGTGACTGTCATTCTGGATAACCTCGCGAAAAAAGGCGTCATCACGAAAGAGGTTCCAAAAGAGCAGACCCAGAATCAAATAAAAGTTATACTTGATGCTGTACCTGTTACTTTTGAAGTATCGCCTTTTATTACGGATGAAGGTACGCTGGTCGTCCCTTTCCGCCCGATTTTCGAGAAGCTAGGACTTAGCATCCGTTGGGATGAGGCCAGCCAAACGATTATCGGTGAAAAAGCAGGAACCAAAATCATTTTAGTTATCGATCATAAGTTTGCCGACGTCAATGGAAAATCCGTCGAAATGTCTGTTGCTCCAATCCTCGACAGGGATAATTGCCAGATTCTTATCGGGGTAATCTAAGTAGAATGTTCCACCATCTTTTTTGTGCTATTCGTCCACACGTGTGTGCTGTTTGCGGTAGTCGGTTGCGCTTAAGCCGGTTGTTTCTTTGAAGACACGGATAAACGAGCGCAAGGAAGAGAAGCCGACTTCGTAGGCAATTTCCACCACCGACATATTTGTGGCGCTGAGCAGGCCGGTTGCGCGGCGTACGCGCAACTCGTGCAAATATTCCAGAAAATTTTTGCCGACGAGACGTTTGAACGTATGGCGAAACACATTCACGTTGACGCCAAAATGCTGTGCAACGTTTTCCAGCGACAACTGTTCCTCCAGGAAATGCGTATGGACGTATTTGACATAATCCCATTCAGTCGGCTGCGCGGGAGAAGGCTGCTCCATCGAGGCGAAGCCGGGATGGTGGCGAAAGTACAAGTAGATCGCTACCAACAGCTGGAGACGCATAAACCCCTGCTTGCCCATCGGCTCGGGATCGGCGTTGTACTCGTTGTTCAATACAGTCAACACAGCGGCAATCGCTTCATAGGCGGCGGGCGCCAGCTCATAAAACGGAGTCATGTTGTCCGACAACTGGACAATCCATCTGCCGACTTCAGCGAAATCAGTCTGGAATAGCAACTGCATATCGAACATGACGCTGATCTTGTGCAGACCGTCGGGTTGGTTCTCATCGAATTCCAGCGCGTGCAATTGATACGGGAGCAGCAAAGAGATGCTTCCTTGCTTCAGGGGGTGCTTGACCCCATTGATGATCTCGGTTCCATGTCCGCGAGTAATCAGCGAAATTTCCACAAATTCATGATGATGGTTCGAGTAGCCTATGGCGTTATGATAGTGCCGGATAAATAACGGCAGTCTGCCTTTGCGAAACGAGACGAGGCGCAAGTGGTCCTCCCAAAGAAAAGGAAACGTGGTCATACACATTCCTCCGCATCTTCCGATGAGATACTCCTGTGACCATATAGTATCAAATTATAGCGAGATGATCCGCGGCGTCCGCAAAGTCGTGAATCATTTTGCCAAAGTACCTGCCATCTAAGCGAAACGCTTTCCTTCACAGGCATGCGATTGAACATGTACTCCAGGCGAGGCTGTCATACAGGGCAGCCGTGCTTTGAAAACGATTCTACTGGAACGTGGCGCATGACACGTCGTTCGAGTTACGATGCAGCATAATGATATGTAAGCGCGTTCAAAAAATAATAGACCAATTTGACTGTCCATGAGTAGTGTAGCGACACTCATTATCGTTCAAATAAATGGCCAATGGCGCGATGCTGCATGGACCGACAATCGAAGAAACGTGTTATCTACGTAATGGTGGAGAATTCTCCAAAGCCAAAGCCAATATGTTCGACGCTAGCGCCGGATTTCCTCTTTTTCGGATGCAAATGGGTACAATTGGCCGGGCTTTTCTCCCGAAAGAACAAACATACCGGCCGGAGCCCGTTTCCGGGTACCATTCCGGCATGTTTGTTTACCGCTTTACGTTCAAACCGCTTCCGCCGACCTTCGGCCTCCGCAGCTACTTCTTTTTGTCCGCCTCGATCGTTTTCTTCACCGCTTCTTCGGCATCCCGAAGCGCCGTATTGACGTCTTTGCTCTCGTACAAAATGCCGCGCAAGGCGTTCGTTAGCTGCGCCGTCGCAGCAGAGTAATATTTGCTTTGGGGAGACGGCTTCGCCATATCTTTCAGCGGGATCGCGGCGACATTGCGCCCTTTGTACAGAGGGGCGTCCTGGCCGAATACTTTCGAAATGTTAGCACTGTTCAGCGACGGGATGAACGTCGCCGCCTTCGCCTTCTCTGTTAGAAACGTCTCGGAGGACAAAAAGTCCATCACCTGGTACGCGTCATCCTTGTATTTGCTGGCGACGTTCAGGAACATGAAGACCGGATAAGGCTGTGGCCCAAAGCCGTTCATCTTCGGGTACGAGACGATATCCCAGTTGAGTGGGGCCAGGGCATCCTCGACATGCAGACCGGCCACCGGCGTCCACATCGCCGACACTTGATCCTTGAAAAACATTTTGGTCAAGCTGTCCATCTTTGCCTTATCCGGATTGAAGCCGGGAATTTGATAAAAGCGGGCGATGTTGTCCATAAGGCTTTTGACGTTGTCGTTCGTCAGCGACACTTGCAGTGTTTGCGGATCGACGAAGTTGAGCGACATTTGGTTGCGCAAAAAGTAATGATTCGGCGAAATCGTGAAGCCGTAATATTGGACGCCGCCTTCGTTGCGCGTCAGCTTGACCGACATGTTGTACAGCTCGTCCCAGGTCATGCCGTCCTTCGGGTAGGGGACGCCAAACTTGTCGAATAAGTTTTTGTTGTAGTAAATGACGGAAGCTGCGGTGTCAAAAGGCAGCGCGTACAGCTTACCGCCGCTCATTTGCCGGATCATCTCGAGCGCCTGCGGCTCGAAGCGGCTTAAATCCGTCCTGTATTTTTTGACGAGCGGTTCGATATCGTACTGCATTTCGTTCAAAAAGATGCTGTTGTAGACGAGGCCGACAGAGCCGAAAATGACGTCGATCGACTGGTTCGTCGCGATCTGCTTGTCAAGCGCTCCGGTCGTGGTAGGGATCAGCACTGGAGTAATGTGAGGGAATTTCTCCTTGATCGTTTTGCCGAACTTTTCCTCGAAGTAGCCTTCGGGGTTGAAGTTGTCGCCGACGTTGTAAAAGTAAAGCGTGATCGGTTCTTTTTTCTCGTGCTGGGCAGGAGTCCCCCCCGCCTCTTTGCTGGCATCCGGCGTGCCCGATCCGGAGCAGGCGGTGAGTACAAGCAGCAGTCCCGCCGTTCCGAGCGCAATCGATGGCTTTAGCATGAATGACACCCTTTTCGTTATTTAGTTTAAAAGCACTTTCAAGTTGGTAATCGCTTCTATACCGGTATGCGAATGTATGCGATTACAGCCATTGTAGACGGATCTTTTCAGAATAACTCGCCAAAAATGCTCGTTTGATGCGTCAAAAAAAATGTTTTTTGCCACCGCTAAACGGGCATCGCGTGCAGCCTGCGACAGATGGATGTGGGATGAGATGTTCGAGATGACCAACAAACTGACCCGAATGGAAGGCAGTGTCCAGTAATATGGCGTCCGCATTCATCCGACCTTCTTTCGAAGAAATCCGCATTCGCTGGAATTTGTCCATCCGACCCCCTATGGAGATATGCTGTTTTTTTGAAGAACGGACATTGGCGATGTGTTTGGGATTGGGCTCCGCGTACTACGTCGGATTCATTCCAGATGGAGCTTTCCCTGAAAGGTTGGACGACGCCATTTGAAAAAGAGCGAGATCAAGTCGGCGTGTTTACGAAATATGAGCGGATGAATCCCTCGAAGTTCCGTAGGCTGCACGCGATGCCTGTTTAGCGGCGGAGAAAAACATTTTTGTCTCATCAAACGATCGATTTTGGCGAGTTATTCTAAAAAGAACCGTCTACAATGACTGTAATAACGCATACATTTCGCATACAGGTATAAAAATCCAATTGAAAATGGGAGGCGGCATACTTGATGGAACGGCGAGAAATGGATGAAATACAAGAAGATAAGGGTTTGGATTCCAGCGGCAAACCGCCATTGCTCACGAGAAGAGCAATGCTGTCGTCGCTCGGCATAGCTGGGGCGGCCTTAGCGGCGGGCAGCATACTCCCGGGATCGTTAACGGCTTACGGGGAAGAGGGTTTATCGGTTACTGGTGCCGTATACGAAGGGTCTAACAGCAAGGGCAAAATTCCCCCAGGAATAGCGGCGAAGCTTGAGCTTGTAACCCATAACGAGCTGACAGGTCGTGATACGGCTGGAGCGCATCCAGCGAGTGCCATTAAAGATTCAACAGGTATGAACCAACAAGAAATCAATAGTGGATTACTAGATATTAGCGAGATGCTAGCTATTTCTAATCCAGCTAACGGCTCTAGGGTTTTCGTAAAGCATTATGATGTTGCGCAAGGTATTTTAGAAGGTGGCGGTGAGTTTGTATACGACTCAACTAAATCTAACAAAAATGATGGTGGCATTTTCTTTAATGGCTGGGTAAGGGTAACTGACAACGCTGCTATTAATGTTAAATGGTTTGGAGCTGTAGGTGATGGTGTTAAAGATGATTACCAAGCTTTATACAACTGTTTTAATCACCATATGGTGCTACAAGATGTCAAGACAGTTTTTTTAGATTATTAAGGTGTGAAAACCTTCACAATACTTGTTCCCCTTGCCCCGAAGGGGCAGGCAGTTCGTTTCCAGAATTGGGAATCTGATCGCTG
>NZ_JARBDB010000058.1:0-283 GCF_036577605.1 Paenibacillus sp. GYB004 | reverse complement strand
CATGGCGTCCGCCACCTGCTTGCTGCGCTTGATTTAAAAACGAACAAGTTATATGGCCACGCTTCGAAAACGAAGAAACACGCAGATATTCTTCGTTTCTTCAAGGTGCTTCGCCGCCGCTTTCATGGTTCGGAAAGACTTTACATCGTTCTTGATAACTTCTCGCCGCACCACCATAAAAAAGTGAAAGCTTGGGCACAGGAAAACGATGTAGAACTCGTATTCACACCGACATATGCATCATGGTTAAACCGAATCGAGTGTCATTTTGGACCGCTTCGAA